>JAHIQV010000166.1 GCA_018903185.1 Gammaproteobacteria bacterium
GAGCAGGAAGCGGGCGCGGTCGAGCTCGGTCCCGAACCACACCCACAAACCATCGGCCAGCCCGTGCACCTCGCCGTGCCGCGGCGCGGCCGACAGCGGAACGGTGTTGAGGTAGTCGAGCAGGATCTGGCGGCGCACCGGCAGCGTGTCCTCGCCCTGCTGGTAGGCGCGCACGGCGGCCGACACCATCTGGCGCAACTTCTCGCGCTCGTTGTGGGTGATGCCCCCGGGTGAATGGCGGAATTTTTCAATCTGGGTGGCCAGGGTGCTGCCACCGGGGGTGTCGAACCCGTCATTGATCCGGCTGCCGATCTGCCCGAGCACGGCGCGGGTGAAGCGCACCCAGTCAACGGCCGGGTTCAGGTGCGGCCGGTCGGGGTCGAGCAGGTCGCGGTTTTCGATGAACAGCAGCGCCTGAGCGACCACCGGGGGCACGCTCCCCAGGCGGTCGAACTGGCGGTGGGGGTAGCTGAAGCTGTGGATCGGCGCGCGGCGGCAATCGAACACGGTCAGACCGGCCTGGGCCTTTTCGGCGTAAGGGGCGGACAGGCCGCGGTCCAGGTGCACGAGCAGGGCCGCGCTGTGCCGGGCCTGCGCCGTGACCTCGTAGCCGCGGGATTGCAGGCTGGCAACGAAGGCGGGGATATGGGTGTAACCCAGGCGTTCATCGAACGGGCCGTGCTTCGGGAAACGGATGTGCTCGCTGGGCCCGGGAGCCACCTCAAAACCGAGCGGTGCGGCATAGCGGCCCAGCGCCCAGGTCTGCAGGCGGGACGTGCGTGCCTCGTAGCGCAGCAGGACCGCGGCTGCAGTGCCCAGCAAGAGCAACGCGGCGACACCCAGCCACCACAGGCGAAAGCGCCCGCGGCGCCCGGGCTCGGAGGCTTGGCCGCTGGAGACCGTGGGGTCGTTCTCCCTGAAGGGTTTTTCTGTCATGGGGGGCTCTATCTGCTGCGTCGCAGCAATTGTGGGCCGTCAAGCGAGAAACCAGTGTGTCAAGAACCATGATGGCACATTCGGTTACGCCCCGTTCATCTGCGGCATACCCGGGCACCGGATAATCCCTACCCATGTCATTGCGTCATTCGCGCCGCCTGTTTCTCAGCCTGGCGCTCATCATCCCTGCCCCGCTGCTGCTGACCGCGTCCGTGGCTCAAGCGTCCACTTTCGATCTGCCGCCCATCGACCGGATCGTCAATTACCAGCCCAAACTGCCGCTGCAGGTGTTCACCGCCGACGGCGTAGAGCTGGCGCAGTTCGGTGCCGAACGGCGCGAATACGTGCCGCTCTCGCGCACGCCCAAGCGGCTGCAGGACGCCGTGCTGGCGGTGGAGGACGCGCGTTTTCGCGAACACTCGGGCGTTGACCCGAAGGGCATGGCGCGGGCGGTGGTAGCGGCGCTGACCGGGGGTCGCCGGCAGGGTGCGAGCACCATCACGCAGCAGCTCGTGCGCACCATGCTGCTCACGCGCGAGTTTTCGGTCGAGCGCAAGGCCAAGGAAATCGTGCTCGCCTTCAAGGTGGAAGACGCGCTCTCGAAAGACCGCATCCTGGAGATCTACCTCAATGAGATCTTCCTGGGCCAGCGCGCCTATGGTTTCGCGGCCGCCGCGCAGACCTACTTCGGCAAGTCCATGGACCAGCTCTCGCTGGCCGAAACCGCGATGCTCGCGGGCCTGCCCCAGAACCCTTATTACGCGAACCCGGTGGCCAATTTCGAGCGCGCCGTGCAGCGCCAGCGCGTGGTGCTGCAGCGCATGCTCGCGGTGGGCGCCATCACCGAGCAGCAACTGGCCGCCGCGCGCGCCGAAAAACTGAGCTTGCGGTCGCCCGGGCAACGCAGCGTGCACGCCGCCCACGTGGCCGAAATGGCGCGCCGCGTGGTGGTGGAGCGCTTTGGCACCGAGGCCTATTCCACCGGTCTGCGGGTCACGACCTCGCTGCGTGCGGCCGACCAGCGCGCGGCACACGACGCGGTGCAGCGCGGCGTGCTGGCGTTCGACCGGCGCGGCAGCTGGCGCGGACCGGAAGGCCAGGAAACCCTGCCGTCCGGCAACGGCGCCGAGCTGGAACGTGCCGCGGCTGAAGCACTGAAGGACCACCACGACGACGAAACGCTGCGCGTGGCCATCGTTGTGACGGC
>JAHIQV010000167.1 GCA_018903185.1 Gammaproteobacteria bacterium
CGGTCGATCTTGCGGCCGCCCGCCTGGGTGAAGGCCACGAGGCTTTCCAGCAGGCTCACGCGCATCAGGCAAAAGACCGGCTGGGTGCGGATCTGGCCGTCTTCTTCGCGGGCAGCGGCCATGGCGATCTCGGTCGAGTCGTCTTCAAAGGCCTGCGCCAGGCGTTGAGCGAGGTCGAGCGGGAACAGCGGCGTGTCGCAGGGGGCCGTCAGCAGGTAGGGCGTTTCACAGCGTTCCAGCCCGGTCATGAAACCCGCCAGCGGCCCGGCGTAATCGGACAGCGTGTCGGGCCAGACCGGCGCACCAAAGGCCTCGTAGGCAGCGAGGTTTCGGTTGGCGTTGATCATCAGATCGCCGATCAGGCCACCGGCCTGCATCTGCAGCCGCAACACGGTGTGCAGCGCCAGCGGCGTGCCGTTGAAATTCTGCAGGCCTTTGTCCACGCCCCCCATGCGGGAGCCGCGGCCCCCGGCGAGCACGAGGGCGGTGATTTCGTTTGGTTGGATCACAAAAAAGTCCGATCAGAGAAGTGTCTCTTCCAGCACACGCCGTGGAACCGGCTTTGCCGGGCCACCAGCGTGGCCCCCCTTGAGGGGGGAGGCGCGAAGCGGCGCAGGGGGTGCCTCATCTACCCGCCGATGTAACTCATCTCCACACGCCGGCCGCCTCCCGACTCATCGGGCGGAAGGCTGGCGCGCAGTTCGGAGTAGCGGTCGCTGCGGCCCTGCCAGATGGCGGCGATGGCGCTGGCGAGTTGTTCGTCAGACGCACCACCCCGCACCAGCGGCTTGAGATCGTGGCCCTGGTTGGCGAACAGGCACAGGTAGAGCTTGCCTTCGGTGGACAGGCGGGCGCGGTTGCAGTCGCTGCAAAAGGCCTGCGTGACGCTGCTGATCACGCCGATTTCACCCGCCCGCACATCGTGCTGGCCGTTCGCATCGGCATAGCCCCAGCGCTCGGCGGTCTCACCCGGCGCCGACGGTTCCAGCTGCACCAGCGGCAACTCGCGGTGGAGCATCTGCACCACCTCGGCGCTCGGCATCACTTCGTCCATGCGCCAGCCGTTGGTGGCGCCGACGTCCATGAATTCGATGAAGCGCAGCACGATGCCGGTGCCTTTGAAATGGCGCGCCATGGGCAGGATCTCATGCTCGTTGGTGCCGCGCTTGACCACCATGTTGACCTTGATCGGGCCCAGGCCCGCGGCCTGCGCGGCTTCGATGCCCCGCAGCACGTCGGCCACCGGAAAGTCGACGTCGTTCATGGCACGGAAAACGGTGTCGTCCAGACCGTCCAGGCTGACCGTGACGCGCTGCAGCCCGGCGTCTTTGAGGGCCTGCGCCTTGCGTTCCAGCAGCGACCCGTTGGTGGTGAGCGTGATGTCCAGTGGCCGGCCTTCGACCGTGCGCAGCGCAGCGAGCTGAGCGATGAGGACTTCAAGGTTTTTTCGCAGCAGCGGTTCGCCGCCGGTGAGGCGGATCTTCTGCACGCCGTGGGCCACGAACTGGCGCGCCACGCGCGTGATCTCTTCAAAACTCAGCAGCGCACTGTGCGGCAGGTAGGGGTAGTCCTTGTCGAAGACTTCCTTGGGCATGCAGTAGCTGCAGCGGAAGTTGCAGCGGTCGGTGACGCTGATGCGCAGGTCGCGCAGCGGCCGGCCCAGGGTATCGCCGAGCAGGCCCGTGGCGGGAATGGCTTTTGACGGGACCGCCGCTGACAGCGTGGACATGCGGTGATCGACCAGGGGAATGACGCGTTCGGACATGCACTGATTATGGTGGACGCCGCGCGGGCGCTGGTGCTCAAGCCTTGCCGAAGCGGGGTTAAACCCGAGGCGCCTGTGGGCTCAGGCGGTACCGACGCGGGTGAAGAGGGCGGCGTTGTCGCGCAGCCAGTTTCCGGAGAGATCGCTGCTTTGTTGACTGGGGTGGAAATCGCGCCGGAAATACGCCCACCAGGGGCTGAAGCTCCGGCGCAGCAGACCTTCGCGACCGAGCATGTGGCGCCCCGCGCTGCGCCAGGTGCTCCAGCGCCAGAGCGTGCCGTCGTGCCGAAGGTTGTTGACGGTCTGCCGCAGGGTGTCGGTCAGGAAAATCAGGGTGATGCGCCGCATCCATTTCACCCGCCAGGCGTGGCTGCCACCCAGCGCCTGGTAGAGGTCGAAGGCGGTGCATTTGTGTTCGGCTTCCTCGGCGCTGTGCCAGAGCCACAAGGCCTTGAGGCGGGGTTCGCAGCCATCCAGCAGGTGGTGGTGCGACAGCATCCATTCGGCGAAAAGGGCGGTGAAGTGTTCGTTGGCCGCGGTGATGGCGAGGCCATGGCGCGGGTCGGTGCCTTCGACCAGCCGCAGGCGCTCGCGCGCGCGCGGCTCCCAGTCGTTGACCAGACCGTGGCGTTCGATCTGCGTATTGAAGAGCGCGTGGATGCGGCGGTGCGTGGCTTCCTGGCCAATGAACCCTTTGACCTCGCTTTGGAAACGGTCGTGTTTTTCCGGCGCCAGCGCCTGCAGACCGTTGCGTACCGAGTCAATGAAGAACTGTTCGCCGACCGGGAAACTCATGGACAAGGCGTTGAACCAGGCGGTCAGGAACGCATCGCCGCCACACCAGTGGCGGGCCACGGGTTGTTCCAGATCGATCAGCAGGCGGCGGACAATCAGCTCGGTCATGGGTGGTCACGGGGTGACGGTACCTTTGGGTACCAGGGGTTTCAATGCTGCCTGTCAGGGTGCGTGCTGTCAAGCGGGAATCCGGGGAGAGAAGGGCAGGGCCTTGTCAGCCGCTGGACAAGTGGTGGGCCTAAGATGCCGTGCATGAAAGCGCCCATCATGGAAACCAGCGACACCACCATCGAGCAGCACGAACACCGGTCGCGCTTGCTCGAAGGGATGGCGAGCGTGTCTGCCAGCAAGGGTTTTGCCGCAGCGACCATTGCCGACATCGTGCGCGAAGCAGGGGTCTCCAAGCGCACGTTCTACGAACATTTCGACGGCAAGGAAAGCTGCTTCCTGGCGCTGTACCGGCTCACCAGCGTATCGGCCCTGCGCACGCTGCGCGAAGCGGTCCAGCCCGATCGCCCCTGGCAGGACCAGGTGGAGCATGCGCTGGAGGCCTATTTCTCGCATCTGGCGGCGGGACCGGGGCTGGTCGGGACGCTGTTTGTACAGATCCACCACCTGGGTCCCGAAGGGCTCCGGGTCCGCCGCGAGGTGATGACGCAGTTTGCCGACTTTGTGCTGGAAACGGTCAACGGTGGGCCTGGTTCTGGCGGGGCACGGGTGAGCCCGGTGCTGACGCCCACGATGGCTCTCGCCGCGGTGGGGGGCATCAATGAACTGGTGATGCTGGCCATCGAGCGTGGGGAGGTCGACCGCCTTCAGCAACTGACACCCAGTGCGAGTGCGGTGGTGCGCCTGCTCACCCGGGCTGACGCAACATAGCTGTAGATGCAAAGTCCCGAAAACAACAAGGCCCGCCGAAGCGGGCCTTGAAGACTGTGATCAACCTCGCGGGTCAGGCCGCCATCGGCAGCAGCGGCACGATCAGCAGTGCCACGATGTTGATGATCTTGATCAACGGGTTCACGGCCGGGCCGGCGGTGTCCTTGTAGGGATCGCCCACGGTGTCTCCGGTCACGGCCGCCTTGTGGGCTTCACTGCCCTTGCCACCGTGGTGGCCGTCTTCGATGTACTTCTTGGCGTTGTCCCAGGCGCCGCCGCCGGTGCACATGGAGATGGCCACGAACAGGCCGGTCACGATGGTGCCCATGAGCAGACCGCCCAGGGCCTGGGGACCGAGGAACACGCCCACCAGAATCGGCGCCACCACCGGCAGCAGCGAGGGAATCACCATTTCCTTGATGGCCGCGGTGGTCAGCATGTCGACCGCGCGGCCGTACTCGGGTTTGGCCGTGCCTTCCATGATGCCGGGGATCTCCTTGAACTGGCGGCGCACCTCGACCACCACCGCACCGGCGGCGCGGCCCACCGCCTCCATGGCCATGGCACCGAAGAGGTAGGGGATCATGCCGCCAATGAACAGGCCGACGATCACCATCGGGTTGCTCAGGTCGAAGCTGATCTGGTGGCCGTAGGTTTCCAGCTTGTGGGTGTAGTCGGCAAACAGCACCAGCGCGGCCAGACCGGCCGAGCCGATGGCGTAGCCCTTGGTCACGGCCTTGGTGGTGTTGCCCACCGCGTCCAGCGGGTCGGTCACGTCGCGCACGCTGCTGGGCAGCTCGGCCATCTCGGCGATGCCGCCAGCGTTGTCGGTGATGGGGCCGTAGGCGTCGAGTGCGACCACGATGCCGGCCATGCTCAGCATGGACGTGGCGGCGATGGCGATGCCGTACAGACCGGCCAGCGTGTAGGCCGCGATGATGGCGATACAGACACAGAGCACCGGCCAGGCGGTGGAGCGCATGGACACGCCCAGCCCGGCGATGATGTTGGTACCGTGGCCGGTGGTGGAGGCCTGGGCGATGTGTTTGACCGGTGAATACTGGGTGCCGGTGTAGAACTCGGTGATCCAGACCAGGGCCGCGGTCAGGATCAGGCCGACCGCGCAGGCGCCCCACAGGCGCAGCTGGCTGCCGCTGGTGCTGATGGCGTCGTCCGGCATGACCCAGGCGGTCACGAAGTAAAAGGCGATCAGCGAGAGCACACCGGCGATCGCCAGGCCCTTGTACAGTGCGGGCATCACGTTTTTCATGCCCGGGCTGGCCTTCACGAAGAAGCAGCCGATGATCGACGCGATGATCGATACGCCACCGAGCACCAGGGGGTAGAGCACGGCCTGCATCGGAGCCACCGTCACCATCAGGGCGCCCAGCACCATGGTGGCGATCAGCGTCACCGCATAGGTCTCGAACAGGTCGGCCGCCATGCCGGCGCAGTCGCCGACGTTGTCGCCCACGTTGTCGGCGATCACCGCCGGGTTGCGCGGGTCGTCTTCGGGGATGCCGGCTTCGACCTTGCCCACCAGATCGGCGCCGACGTCAGCGCCCTTGGTGAAGATGCCGCCGCCCAGACGGGCAAAGATGGA
>JAHIQV010000168.1 GCA_018903185.1 Gammaproteobacteria bacterium
CGACCCCGCCACCGCCCACCACACCTTCAGCCTGGCCGCCAGCGACTACCTGGACCCGCTGTTCCTGCCCCAGCTGGTGGCCCAGATCAAGAGCCTGGCGCCGCAGTGCCCGATCGATATCCACCCGCTCTCGGCCGACTCCGATTACCGCCACCACCTCGCCCAGGGCGACTTCGACGTGGTGATCGGCAACTGGCCGCTGCCGCCCGGCGACCTGCACCTGGGCCGGTTGTTTGGCGACGAAGTGGTGTGCCTGGTATCCAACCAGCACCCGGCGGTGCGCCGCGGCTGGGACGTGGAAGCCTGGCTCAGCGCCGAACACATCGCGCCCACGCCCACCCACCCCGGCGCGCGCGGCGTGATCGACGACCACCTGGCCGCCAAGGGCCTGGTGCGCAACATCACCGCGCGCTGCCCGCATTTCGGGCTCATTCCGGCCATGGTGGCGGGCAGCCTGCTGGTGCTGACCACCGGGCGCCAGTACTGCGAGCGTTTCACCGCCACCTTGCCGGTGCAGGTGCTGGCGTGTCCGGTGGAGTTCCCCCGCATGATGTATTACCAGCTCTGGCACGAACGCACCCACGCTTCCAGCGCCGGGCGCTGGCTGCGTGAGCAGATCAAGGGCGTGGCGGCTTCGCTGCGCCGCCCGGACGACGACGCGGCCCGAACACCCCAAGAGGAGAACCCGTGACCACGCCACGACTGCAACTCACCGGCATCACCAAACGCTACCCCGGCGTGGTGGCCAACAACGGCGTCTCGCTCAGCGTGGCGCCGGGCCAGATCCACGCCGTGCTGGGCGAAAACGGCGCCGGCAAGTCCACGCTGATGAAGATCATCTACGGCTCGGTCAAGCCCGATGAAGGCGCGGTCATGTTCAACGGCCAGCCGGTGCACGTGCGCAACCCGCAGGAAGCGCGTGCGCTGGGCATCAGCATGGTGTTCCAGCACTTCAGCCTGTTCGACACGCTGACCGTGGCCGAAAACGTCTGGCTCGGGCTCGACAAGTCGCTCACGCTCGCCGAGGTCAGCGCCAGCATCGACGTCACCGCTTCCCAGTACGGCCTGGACATCGACCCCAAGCGCCCGGTGCACACGCTCAGCGTGGGCGAGATGCAGCGGGTGGAAATCATCCGCGCGCTGCTGACCAACCCGCAGCTGCTGATCCTGGATGAGCCCACGTCGGTGCTCACGCCGCAGGCGGTGGACAAGCTCTTCGTCGTGCTCAACAAGCTGGCCGCCGAAGGCTGCAGCATCCTCTATATCAGCCACAAGCTGCACGAAATCCGCGAACTCTGCACCGCCTGCACCGTGCTGCGCGGTGGTCAGGTCACGGGTGTTTGCGACCCGCGCGAAGAAAGCAACGCCTCGCTCTCGCGCCTGATGATCGGCGCCGAACCGCCCGCACTGGAAGTGCGCGCGCTCAACGCCGGTGCCGCGGTGCTGGAGGTACAAGGCCTGACGCTGGCCAGCGACGACCCCTTCGGGACCGATCTGGCCGACATCGCGCTCACCGTGCGCAGCGGCGAGGTGGTGGGCATTGCGGGCGTGTCGGGCAACGGCCAGAGCGAACTGCTGTTTGCGCTCTCGGGCGAAGACCGCCGCGCGCCGGCGGGCAGCATCCGGGTGACGGGCAAGGACGCTTCGCACCACGGGCCGGGCAAGCGCCGCGCCCTGGGCCTGCATTTTGTGCCCGAGGAACGCCTGGGCCGCGGCGCCGTGCCCACGCTCTCGCTGGCGCACAACCTGTTGTTGACGCGGAGCGACGCGCTGGGTGCGGGCGGCTGGCTCAAGCTGGGCGCGCTCAAGGCCCAGGCGACCGACATCATCCAGCGCTACAACGTCAAGGCCAACGGGCCGGACGCGGCGGCCAAATCGCTCTCGGGCGGCAACCTGCAGAAATTCATCGTCGGCCGAGAGATCGAGGCAAAACCGAAGTTGCTGATCGTGAGCCAGCCCACCTGGGGCGTGGACGTGGGCGCCTCGGCGCAGATCCGCGGCGAGATCCTGGCGCTGCGCGATGCCGGTTGTGCGGTGCTGGTGGTGAGCGAAGAGCTGGACGAGCTGTTCGAGATCAGCGACCGCCTGCACGTGATCGCCAAGGGGCGGCTCTCGCC
This sequence comes from Gammaproteobacteria bacterium, assembly GCA_018903185.1. Classification (GTDB taxonomy): domain Bacteria; phylum Pseudomonadota; class Gammaproteobacteria; order Burkholderiales; family Burkholderiaceae_C; genus Hydrogenophaga. The sequence continues at coordinate 2,118 of JAHIQV010000168.1, forward strand.
CAGCCTGGACCGGGCCGACGCCACCATCGAGCACATCGGCGAATGGATGTCGGGTCTGTGGGATGCCCAGGGCGCACCGGACAACAACAAGAATGAGGAGACCGCCCATGCTGCGGCTTGAAGTCCGTCCCCAGCCCTCTGCGCGCTGGGGCTACGCCTCGCCTTTGCTGGCCCTGGCCATCACGGTGGTGATCGGCGTGATCCTGTTCGCGGTGCTCGGCAAAGACCCGGTGCGCGGCCTGCAGGTGTTCTTCTGGGAGCCCATCAAGAACACCTATGCGTTGTCGGAGCTGATGGTCAAGGCCACACCCCTGCTGATCATCGCGCTCGGGCTGGCGGTGTGTTTCCGCTCCAACGTGTGGAACATCGGCGCCGAGGGCCAGTACCTGATTGGCGCCATCTTCGCCGCGGGTGTGGCGCTGACGGCCGACAAGACCACCGGGCCCTGGATCGTCCCGGCCATCGTCGTCGCAGGCATCGTCGGCGGCATGGTCTGGGCGGGCATCGTGGCGTTGCTGCGCGACCGCTTCAATGCCAACGAAATCCTGGTCAGCCTGATGCTGGTCTATGTGGCGATCCAGGTGCTCAACTTCCTGGTCTACGGCCCCTGGAAAGACCCGCTGGGCTACAACTTTCCGCAGACCAAGACCTTCGAGTCGGTCACGCAGATCCCCAAGCTGATGCAGGGTTCGCGCGTCAACATCGGTCTGCTGCTGGCGCTGGCCGGCGTGGCCGCGGTCTGGGTCTTCCTGTTCCGCACCTACGCGGGCTACGGCCAGCTGGTGGGCGGTCTGGCCCCGGCCGCGGCGCGCTACGCCGGCTTCTCCTCGCGCAAGGCGCTGTGGATCGCGCTGCTCACCTCGGGCGGTGCGGCCGGCCTGGCCGGTGCGCTGGAGGTGGCGGGCCCGATCGGCCAGCTCACGCCCTACGTGCCGGCGGGCTACGGCTTCGCGGCCATCATCGTGGCGTTCGTGGGGCGGCTGCACCCGGTGGGCATCGTTTTTTCGGCCATCCTGATGAGCATGTTCTACATCGGCGGTGAGCTGGCGCAGTCGCGCCTGGGCCTGCCGAAATCGATCACCGGTGTGTTCCAGGGCTTGCTGCTGTTTGCGCTGCTGGCCTGTGACACGCTGATCGCTTATCGCATCAAGTGGAGTAAATGATGGAATCCATCGCTCTTCTCATTGGCGCATCGCTCAACGCGGGCACCGTGCTGGCCATCGCTTCGCTGGGCCTGCTGATCAACGAAAAGGCCGGTATCGTCAACCTCGGTGCCGAGGGCATGATGCTCTGCGCCGCGCTGGCCGGGTTCGCCACCGTGGTGCACACCGGCAGCACGCTGGCCGGCTTTGCCGCGGGCATGGCGGCGGGCGCGTTGCTGGCGGCGATCTTCGGCGGCCTGGTGATCTGGCTCAACACCAACCAGTACGCGACCGGCCTGGCGCTGTCGCTGTTCGGTGCGGGGTTCTCCGCCTTTGCGGGTAGCCGTTACGTGCAGGAGAAACTGCCCGAGCAGATGCAGTTCAACATTCCCGTGTTGAGCGACATCCCGCTGCTGGGCCCGGCGCTGTTCCGCCACCACCCCATGGTCTACGTCTGCATCGGCATCGTGTTCGGCCTGATCTGGTTCCTCTACCGCACACGCGCCGGACTGGTGCTGCGCAGCGTGGGCGAAAGCCCGGAGTCGGCCCACGCGCTGGGCTACCCGGTGCGCCGCATCCGCCTGATGGCGGTGATGGCCGGGGGTGCGCTCTGCGGGCTGGCCGGCGCCTATGTGTCGACCATCTACACGCCGCTGTGGGTCGAGGGCATGATCGCCGGCAAGGGCTGGATCGCGCTGGCGCTCACCACCTTCGCCACCTGGCGCCCGGCACGGGTGTTGCTTGGTGCCTACCTGTTCGGTGGCGTGACCATGCTGCAGTTCCACCTGCAGGGTGTCGGTGTGAATGTGCCCAGCCAGTTCCTGACCATGATGCCCTACCTGGCCACCATCGTGGTGCTGGTGCTGATCTCGCGCAACCCGACCTGGATCCGCATCAACATGCCTTCGTCGATCGGGAAGCCTTTTTATCCCGGCGCATAATCTTTTTTCGGTTTTTGTCACTGTTTCCGTTACCACCAACTCTCCCAACAAAGAGGTTTCCATGACTGACCTGAGCAAACGTTCCCTGATGAAGCTCGCCGCGTTGACCGCGGTGGCCAGCGCTGCGCTGATCGGCTGCGGCAAGAAGGAAGAAGCCGCGCCTGCGCCGGCGCCCGCACCTGCCGTGGTCGAGGCGCCCAAGGCCGAGCCGCTGAAGATCGCGTTTGCCTACGTCGGCCCGGTGGGTGACGGTGGCTGGACCTTCGCGCACGACAACGGCCGCAAGGCCGTCGAGGCCGAGTTCGGCGACAAGGTGGTGACCAGCTTCGTGGAGAACGTGCCCGAGAGCGCTGACGCCGAGCGCGTGATCCGCGACCTGGCCAGCCAGGGCAACAAGCTGATCTTCGGCACCACCTTTGGCTACATGGAGCCCATGCTCAAGGTCGCGCCCGACTTCGCCGACGTGAAGTTCGAGCACGCCACCGGCTACAAGACGGCCGCCAACCTGCGCACCTACGACAGCCGCACCTACGAAGGCGCCTACATGGCCGGCGTGATCGCCGGTTCCATGACCAAGACCAACACGCTGGGCGTGGTGGCCTCGATTCCGATTCCCGAGGTGATCCGCAACATCAACAGCTTCACGCTGGGTGCGCAGTCGGTCAACCCCAAGGTCAGCACCAAGGTGGTCTGGATCAACAGCTGGTTTGATCCACCAAAGGAAACCGAAGCGGCCACCTCGCTGATCAACGGCGGCGCCGACGTGCTGATGCAGAACACCGACTCCTCGGCCGTGCTGCAGACCGCCGAGAAGATGGGCAAGCGTGCCTTCGGCTGGGATTCCGACATGACCGCCTACGGCCCCAAGGCCCACCTCGGTTCGGCCGTGATCAACTGGGCGCCGTACTACATCAAGTCCACCAAGGACGCGCTGGAAGGCACCTGGAGCACCGGCGGCGTGTGGTGGGGGCACAAGGAAGGCGCGATCGACATGGTGTCCATCGCCGAAGACGTGCCGGCCGAAGCCAAGGCCAAGATCGACGAAATCAAGGCCGGTCTGAAAGACGGCAGTTTCGCGATCTGGAAGGGTCCGCTCATGGACCAGGCGGGCAAGGAAGTGCTGGCCAAGGACGTGGTCGCTGACGACGCGTTCCTGGGCGGCGTGAAGTTCTATGTGAAGGGTGTGGAAGGCAAAGTGCCCAATTGATGCACCCCCCGCGCCGCTTCGCGTCACCCCCCGAGGGGGCGATGCGAGTGGCCCGGCGAAGCCGGTTCCACCGCATCCTGGGGCGAAGACACGCGCGCCGGAGACCATCGCCGCTGCCTTTTTTGCAGCGGCGATTTGCTTTTTGAAGGATCACACCCATGATCGAGACACAACTCTGGCATCCGGTGACCGCGTCGCACATGGTGCGCGATGCGCCGGTGGCGGTGGAGCTGCTGGGCAAGCCCCTGGTGCTCTGGCGCGAGCCGGGACACGAGGGCACACACGGTGTGGTGCACGCCTGGGCGGACCGCTGTCCCCACCGCGGTGCACGCCTGTCGCTCGGTCGTGTGCTGAACCACCTGCATGGCGCGCGGCTGGAGTGCCCGTACCACGGCTGGCAGTTCGGCGGCGACACCGCGGCCCATCAGGCGGTGGTGCCGGTGGCCGTGGGGCGTTGTGTGCATGTGCCGGCGGCACCGGTGTTTGAGCCGCCCGCGTCCCATTGTGCGACCGTGTTTGAGGCGGTCGAGCGCCACGGGCTGGTGTGGGTGCGCCTGGAGCGGCCCGACCGCACCCGCGTGCCAACGGCCCTGACGGAACCGCCCGCGTTCGAGCCCTGGAGCGATCCGCTCTGGCGCCAGGTGCTGTGCGGTCCCTACGAGGTGGCCACCAGCGCGCCACGCCTGGTCGAGAACTTCCTGGACCTGAGCCATTTCGGTTTTGTGCACGAGGGTTGGCTCGGTGAGCGCAGCCATGCGCAGGTGGAAACAGGGCGGGTGGAGGAGGGCGCCGACGGTCTGGTGGCCCGCGACTGCAAGGCCTGGCAGCCGCG
>JAHIQV010000169.1 GCA_018903185.1 Gammaproteobacteria bacterium
CCTTACTTCGACCAGTCGCTTGAAGTCTGGGAGCAAGGGCGCTTCATCCGTTTTTATGGCCTTTCACAATGGCTGGGTTGGTTGTGGCCTTTTTCGGCGCTGCTCTTTGGCCTGCGCGCCATCGCCCGACACCCTGGTGCCGGACAGGGCGCCCACTAAAATCGGCGCATGTCTGAAAACAAGTCGTATTACGAGCGCCACATCTTCTTCTGTCTCAATCAGCGCGAGGGGAACGAGGATTGCTGTGCCCAGCACAAGGCGCAGGCCGCCTTTGATCGTTGCAAATCCCAGGCCAAGGCCCAGGGTTTGCTCGAACCCGGCAAGGTTCGGGTCAACAAGGCGGGTTGCCTGGACCGTTGTGCCGGTGGACCGATTGCCGTGGTCTACCCGGAAGCGGTCTGGTACAGCTATGTCGACGAGAGCGACATCGACGAGATCGTGCAGTCCCATTTGCGCGACGGCGTGGTGGTGCAGCGGCTGCTGACCCCGCCGGACGTTGGACGCTGAATGCGCTCGCCTGACTGTCGAGTTCTCGTGCAGGTCGCCGATGCCAGGCTGTCCGGGGCGCACCGATGAACGCCCAGACCGAATACCTGCTGCAGGATGGTCCGGCCGGTGTGCTGGAAGTCGCGATGGACCGGCCTTCGGGCGACGCGGTCGGGATCGCGGTGCTGGCCCATCCGCACCCGCTGCATGGCGGCACACTGAGCAACAAGGTTGTCCAGACCCTCGCGCGCGCCTGCGTGCTGGCGGGCTGGACGGCTGTCCGCTTCAACTTCCGCGGCGTCGGGCGCAGTGAGGGGGCCTACGACGAGGGTCGTGGCGAGTTGGCCGATCTGTTGTCGGTGATCGAAGCGCAGGCGCCATCTGGTCCCTTGTGTCTGTCCGGGTTTTCATTCGGGGCGTTCGTCACCAGCCATGCGGCCCGCCAGCTCCATGCGCAACGCGAGATCCGGCGCCTGATTCTGGTGGGCACGGCCGCCAGCCGGTTTGAAGTCGCTCCGGTGGCTGAGGAACTTCACCCGCGCACCCTGGTCATTCATGGCGAGCAGGACGACACGGTGCCTTTGGCTTCGGTCATGGACTGGGCGCGGCCCCAGGTGTTGCCTGTGCTGGTGGTGCCCGGTGGCGGCCACTTTTTTCACGGGCAGTTGCCGTTGCTGCGCGAATTGGTCCTGCGCCATCTGCACGCCTGAAGCGGCCGCCCCTTTCCCCCATTTTTTATTTCAGGAACCGGATTTTGTTGCGTCGATTGTTTTCCCGTGCTTTGTTTCTGTTGGCCGCTGCGGTGGCGTTTTCGGCCTCTGCCCAGGTGCCCCAGCCGCCCGAAGTGGCGGCCCGCGCCTATTTGCTGATGGATGTGACCTCGGGCCAGGTGCTGGCGTCGAAAGACCCCGATCTGGCGGTGGAGCCGGCGTCTCTCACCAAGCTGATGACCGCCTACATCGTGTTTGATGCCCTGAAGACGGGCAAGCTCAGTCTGACCCAGACTTTGCCGGTGAGTGAGCGGGCCTGGAAAATGCCGGGTTCGCGCATGTTCATCGATCCCAAGATGCAGGTACCCGTGGAAGACTTGGTCAAAGGCATGATCGTGCAGTCGGGCAACGATGCCACCGTAGCGCTGGCTGAGGGATTGGGCGGCAGCGTGGAGCGTTTTGTGCAGCTGATGAACCAGCAGGCGAAAGCCTTGGGCATGAACGCCAGCGGCTTCAAGAATCCCGAAGGCCTTACCGAGGCAGGTCACACCACCACCGCCCGCGACCTGGCCACGCTCGCCACCCGCCTGATGCGCGATTTCCCCGACTTCGTGCCCTATTACGCCATTCAGCGCTACCGTTATCCCGGCACCCCTGCCGCCAACGACACCAACCGCAATCTGCTGCTGTTTCGCGACCCCAGTGTGGACGGCCTGAAGACCGGTCACACCAGTGCCGCGGGCTATTGCCTGGTCGCCACCGCCCATCGGGCCGTACCCGCCTTGGGTAGTGGGCCGCAGGGACAGCGGCGTCTGTTGAGCGTGCTGTTGGGCGCTTCGAGCGAAAACGCCCGCGCCGCCGAAAGCCAGAAGTTGCTGAACTGGGGCTACACCGCGTTTGATGCCGTGCGCCTGTCCCCTGTTGGCGAGCCGCTGGTATCGCCGCGCGTCTGGAAAGGCAAGGCGGAAGTCGTCAAGCTGGGCCGGCCCGAGGGTGTTGTGGTGTCCGTTCCTGCTGGCGAGGGTGCGAGGCTGAAGACCGAGGTCACCCGCCCGGAACCTTTGGTCGCGCCTTTGATGCGCGGCCAGGCGGTGGGCATTCTGAAGGTGAGTCTGGCCAACGGTACGCCGGTGGCCGAGGTGCCGCTGAGCGTGCTGGAGACGGTCGAGGAGAGCGGTGTCTTCGGCCGGGCCTGGGACGCTGTGCGCCTCTGGATTCAGTAAGCTGCGTCTGAAATGCGCGGCACGAAGACACCTCGCGCTTGAGAAAGCGCTGTGCATCCGCGTGTGTTCCGGCGACATTTTGCGTGGGCGTTTGTCAGAAGAACAAGCCCGTGCTACATTAGAGGGCTTTTCGGAATCTTCCGAGAAGTTTTCGTTTTCGCTTTTTTAAACGTTTAGGGACGTTTCTTCATGCCAACCATCAATCAACTCGTGCGCCACGGCCGGGAGGTCGAAAAGACCAAATCCAAGAGCCCGGCCATGGAAAACTCTCCGCAGCGTCGCGGTGTGTGCACCCGTGTGTACACCACGACCCCCAAGAAGCCCAACTCCGCTCTGCGTAAGGTTGCCAAAGTGCGCCTGACCAACGGTTTTGAGGTCATTTCCTACATCGGCGGCGAAGGCCACAACCTGCAGGAACACAGCGTCGTGCTGGTTCGCGGCGGTCGTGTCAAGGACTTGCCTGGTGTGCGTTACCACATCGTGCGCGGTTCGCTGGACCTGCAGGGCGTGAAAGACCGCAAGCAGTCGCGCTCCAAGTACGGCGCGAAGAAGCCCAAGGCCAAATAATCCTGGTTTTTCGGTGTTTGGCCGGCCGGCAAGCTGTGTCGAACGTAGTGACCCCAAAACGCCATGTCGGCGTCGGGTCGAGTAAGTGAGGGCCTTGCTGGGTTCTCGCGGTGTCTGAAAAGACGCCAACTGAAGCAAATTTGAGGTGTAAAAATGCCACGTCGTCGCGAAGTCCCTAAACGTGAAATCCTGCCGGATCCCAAGTTCGGCAACGTCGAGCTCTCCAAGTTCATGAACGTGATCATGGAAGGCGGCAAGAAAGCTGTCGCCGAGCGCATCATTTACGGTGCGCTGGAGCAGATCGAGAAAAAGACCGGCAAAGACCCGGTCGAAGCCTTCTCCATTGCCATCAACAACGTCAAGCCCATGGTGGAAGTCAAGTCCCGCCGTGTCGGCGGCGCGAACTACCAGGTGCCTGTTGAAGTGCGCCCGGTTCGTCGCCTGGCGCTGTCGATGCGCTGGATCAAGGAAGCTGCCCGCA
>JAHIQV010000170.1 GCA_018903185.1 Gammaproteobacteria bacterium
CTCGGGCGGTGAGCAGCAGCGCGTGGCGATTGCGCGTGCCATCGCCAAGAATCCCGAGGTGCTGCTGTGCGATGAGCCGACCGGCGCGCTCGATTGCGCCACCGGCGTGATGGTGCTGCAGGCGATCGAACATGTGAACCGGGAACTGGGCACGACCACGGTGGTGATCACGCACAACGCGCCTATCGCCGAGATGGCCGACCGCGTGCTGCGCCTGGCCGACGGCCGCATCGTCGAGACCCGCGTCAACCCGCACAAGGTGCCGGCGTCCACGCTGAGCTGGTGAACAGCGCATGAAGGCGATCCACATCAAGCTCTGGCGCGACCTGAAGCGCCTGCGCGCGCAGGTGGCCACCATCGCCATGGTGGTGGCCATCGGTGTGGCCGGGTTTGTGGGCATGTTCTCGGTGCACCAGTCGCTCCAGGGTTCGCGAGATGACTTCTACCGCGACAACCGGCTGGCCGATGTGTTTGCCAACGTCAAGCGCGCGCCGGTGCATCTGCGCGAGCGCCTCGCCGCGCTGCCCGGTGTCGCCGAGGTCAAGCTCGACGTGCTGTTCGACGCGCAGATCGACCTGCCGGGCGTGCTGCCGCCGGTCACCGGGCGCTTCATCGGCCTGGACCTGGCGCGCGCCCACGCCGGCCGCCAGGGCATCAACACACTCACGCTCAAGCGCGGGCGCTGGCCCGAGCGCGAGGGCGCGCTGGAAGCGCTGGTGAGCGACCGCTTTGCCGCCGCGCGCGGGCTGAACCCTGGCGACACGGTGCACGCGATCCTGAACGGCAAGCGCGAGCGCGTGCACCTGGTGGGCACCGCCGCGTCGCCCGAGTACGTGTTCGCCTCGCAGGGCGGCGCGCCCGACGACCAGTCCTTCGGTATCTGGTGGATCGACGGCGCACGCATGACCCAGGCCTTCGACATGCAGGGCGCGTTCAACCAGGTGTCGCTGCGGCTCGACGCGGGCCAGGCCACGGCGCCGGTGCTGGCGCAGGTGGACCGCTTGCTGGAGCCCTACGGCGCTTTCGGCGCGGTCGGGCGCGACAAGCAGCTCTCGGCCAAGATCGTGGGCGATGAGCTGGACCAGCTCCAGGTCATGGGCACAGTGCTGCCCGCCATCTTCCTGGCGGTGGCGATGTTCATCCTCAACGTGGTGCTGAGCCGCCAGGTGGCCACGCAGCGCAGCCAGATCGCGGCGCTCAAGGCGCTGGGCTACAGCGACGGCGCCATCGCGTGGCACTACATCCAGCTCGCGCTGGCCATCGCCGGACTCGGCGTGGCGGTGGGGCTGGGCCTGAGCCAGCTCATTGGCCGCGGCATGCTCGGGCTGTACGACGAGGTGTTCCGCTTCAACGGACTCACCTACGAGACCAGTGCCTGGCTGGTGGTGGTGTCGGCGCTGCTCGCCGCGGCCGCTGCGGCGGCGGGCACCTGGAACGCGATCCGCGCCGTGGTGCGGCTCAAGCCCGCGCAGGCCATGCAGCCGCCCGCGCCGCCGGCCTACCAGCCCACGCTGGTGGAGCGGCTGGGGCTGCGCCGTTTTGTCAGCACCGGCGCGATGATGGTGATCCGCAATTTCGAACGCCGCCCGATGCGCGCGGCCTTCACCGTGACCGGGATCGCACTCGCGGTGGCGTTGCAGATTTCCGGTGCCTTCTGGATCGACGCGATCGCGCACATCGTCGACGTGCAGTTCCGCCAGGTGCAGCAGGGCGATGTGCTGGTCAACTTCCACCGCCCGGTGCCCGTGAGCGTGGTGCAGGACCTCAAGCGCCTGCCCGGCGTGATCGACGCCGAGCCCTACCGCACCGAGCCGGTCCGCGTGCGCCTGCGCGGGCGCAGCGAAGACACGGCGCTCACCGGCTACCGCAGCGACGCGCAGCTGATGCGCGTGGTGGATGAAACGCGCGGCGCGGTGGCCATGCCGGCGCACGGCGTGGTGCTGTCCTCGCTGCTGGCGCGCGCGCTCGATGCGCGCGTGGGCGACCGCATCGAGCTGGAGTTCCGGCTCTGGAACCAGCAGCGGGTCGAGGTGCCGGTGGTGGACATCGTGCACACCATGTTTGGCCAGCTGCTTTACATGAACCTGGACGCGATGAACGCGCTGGCGCGCGACGGCAACGGCGTGGCCGACGCGGCGCTGCAGGTCGATCCGATGGCGATGGACGCGTTCTGGGGCGCGGTGAAGGCCGCGCCGGTGATCAGCTCGGTGTTCGACAAGGCCGGCACCATGGCCGCCTTCAACAAGACCACCTCGCGCAACATGGGCGTGTTCAGCGGCATCCTCACGCTGTTTGCGGTCGCCATGGCCGTGGGCATCATCTACAACGCGGCGCGCATCGCGCTCTCCGAGCGCGCCTGGGAGCTCGCCAGCCTGCGCGTGCTGGGCATGACGCGGGCCGAGGTCTCGGTGCTGCTGCTGGCCGAGCTCGGCGCCGAGCTGCTGGTGGCCCTGCCCATCGGGGCGCTCACCGGCTGGGGGCTGGCCTCGCTGATGATGCGGCTGATGGCGTCCGACAGCATCGATTTCCCGGTGGTGATCGAGCCGTCCACCTACGCTTCGGCCGCGCTGATCGTGCTGGCGGCGGGCATTGTCAGCGCGCTGCTGGTGCGCCGGCAGATCGACCGGCTGGACCTGGTTTCTGTCTTGAAGGTACGCGAATGAATCAACAAAAGAGTCCCTGGAAAACACCCCGGCGCTGGGCCATCGTCGGACTGGCCTTGGTGGCCGCCGCCGCGCTGCTCTACGCGGTCTACCGGCCCCGGCCGATCACCGTGGAGGTGGCCACGGTGACCACCGGCAGCTTCGAACAGGTGATCGAGGAGGACGGCCAGTTGCGCCTGAAAAACCGCTACGTGATCACTGCGCCCACCCTGGCCCAGTTGCAGCGGCCCACGCTCAAGGTGGGCGATCCGGTGCGCGCGGGCGACGTGGTGGCCCGGCTCGCGCCCACAGCGCCCCAGTTGATCGACGCACGCACGCGCACCGTGCTGCAGCAGCGCGTGGGCAGTGCTGACGCGGCCCGCCGCGCGGCCGCGGCGCAGGTGCAGCGGGCGCAGACCGCGCTGGCGCAGGCCTCGCTGGAAGCGGGCCGGGCCGAACAGCTGGCCCAGCAGGGCTTCATCGCCCCCTCGGCCCGCGACCAGGCCGATCTGGCCCGGCGTTCGGCGCAGCAGGCCCTGGCCGCGGCCCAGGCCGAGCAGGCCATGGCCAGCTTCGCGGTGGCCGAAGCCCGCGCCGCGCTCAGCCAGGCCGATCCCGCCGCGGGCGAACGGTCCACCGGCCTGTGGGAGATCAGGAGCCCGGTGAACGGCCAGGTGCTCAAGCTGCACCTGGACAGCGCAGCCCCCGTCACCGCAGGCCTGCCGTTGCTGGAGATCGGCGACATTGCGTCCATGGAAGCGGTGATCGATGTGCTTTCGGGCGAGGTGCGGCAGGTGTTGCCCGGTGCGCCGGTGCAACTCTCCACCGGCAGCGGCGCACCCCCGCTGCCCGGCACGGTCACGCGGGTCGAGCCGGTGGCCTTCACCAAGGTCTCGGCGCTCGGCATCGAAGAGCAGCGCGTGAACGTGGTCGTGGGGCTGGCGGCGCTGCCCACGGACGCCGCGCGCTTGGGCGACGGTTTCCGCGTGGACGCGCGCATCACCGTGTCGTCGCAGGCCGACGCCGTGCTCGTGCCCAGCGCGGCGCTGGTGCGCGATGGCGAGCATTGGCGCGTGTACGTTGTCGAAGCCGGCAAGGCGCGCGCGCGGGCGGTGGTGTTCAACGACCGCAACGCCGACATGGCCTGGATCAAGGACGGTCTGCGCGAGGGCGAGACCGTGCTGCTCTATCCGGGCAGCATCGTCACCGACGGACAGCCGGTGAAGGAGCGGTAACTCCCGCAGTCCCCAAGGGGCGGCACTGGCCGTCCGGCAACCCGGCCCGGCGGTGCCCTGGGCTGGGTCCGTTCGCGCATCGGCAGGTGGCCAGCGGACGTCCGTTCAGCTCACCAGCGCAAGGGTGCGGCAGCGCACAGACGTGCCGCGGGCCCGGCTTTACCGTGTCAGCAATGGCACTGGACATGAACCCGGTCTGCCATGCGGTGCAGCCTCCGGTTGCGCAGCCCGTTCAACCTCTGCACAGAAAGTACCCCATGATCACCAAACAACGCTTCTCCGTTCTTCTTCTGGCTGCTGCGGCCTTCACCACCATGGTGGGTTGCGCTGCGACCGGCAAACAAGAGAGCACCGGCCAGTACGTCGACGACACCGTCATCACCACCCGCGTGAAGGCCGCCATCTTCAAGGAAGAAACCCTGAAGTCGGCTGAGATCAACGTCGAGACCTTCAAGGGCGCCGTCCAGCTCAGCGGCTTTGTGAATTCCCAGGCCGATATCAACCGCGCCGTTCAGGTCACGCAGAGCGTGCCCGGCGTCAAGTCGATCAAGAACGACATGCGCATGAAGAAATGACCGGCGGGCTTCGGCCCGGCATTGCCTCTCCAACCTGATGAGGTCACCCCATGAACACACATATTTCTTTTGAATCCCGCTGGCTGACGCTGGCCGCTTCGCTGACCCTGGTCGCGGGCCTGAGTGCCTGCGCCGGCATGTCGCGCCAGGATCAGAACACCGCCATCGGAGCGGGCGTCGGTGCCGTGGGCGGCGCCGTGCTCACCGACGGCAGCGCGCTGGGCACCCTGGGTGGCGCTGCCATCGGCGGTGTCATCGGCAACCAGATCGAAACCGACGACGACCGCTATCGCCGTGACCGCCGCTACCGCAGATGAATGGCCTGTTGCCCTTCACTTCAACCCACCGAAAGAAATCCATGAGCAATCCCATCAGCACTCTGGGCGATGACGCCTCTTCCCTGGCCAGCTCGGTCGCCAACTCCACCGAGCACGCCATACGGAACACCCAGCGCGCGGCCCAGCAGGGCATCAACCAGCTCGCCAGCAACCTGGACGGCGCGCGCAGCCAGACCAGCAACGCGCTCCATCATCTGGTGAGCGACACCGAAGCGCTGGCGCACCGCGGCATGGACGCCGTGCGCGACGGCGCCGGCCAACTGCGCGAAAAATCGCTGCATGTGAAAGACGCCACCACCAGCTACATCCAGCATGAGCCGGTCAAGTCGATGCTGATGGCCGCTGCCGTGGGCGCAGCGCTCATGGGCCTGGTGGCCCTGTTCAGCCGCCATCACAGCGGTCACAACGGTCGTTGAACCCGGAGCGCTTGCCATGATCCACCCCGTGTTCCGCCTGGCGGCTTCGCAGCCCCTGTTGCTCGCGGAGCACGCGGCGGCTTATGCGAGCCTGCTCGGTGAAGAGCTGGTGATCGGCAGCGCGCGCCTGAAGCGGCGCCTGGCGTTCCAGCTGGCGGGCGCTGCCTGCCTGGTGGTGGCCACCATCCTGCTGGGCGTGGCCCTGCTCCTGTGGGCTTCGCTGCCCTCGGCCGGCTGGCGTTTCCCCTGGCTGTTTGTGCTCACGCCGGTGTTGCCGGCGGTGCTCGGCCTGTGGGCGCTGTGGCAGGCGCAGGACCGTGAGGCGGTCGAACCGTTTGCCAGCCTCCGCCTTCAACTGGCCGAGGACGCTGCCCTGTTGCGCAACCCAGGCACCCCATGAACGATACCCCTGCACCTTTGCCACCGGCCTCCCCACCCACAGCGGCCGGGCACGCGCACACCAGCTCGGCCAGCGCCCGGCTGGAAAGCAACCGCCAGCGCTTGTCCGGCTGGCTGGAACAGGATCGCCGTGCCCATGCTTCGTATGGCTGGGTGGCGGCCGCGGCGCTGCCCGTGCTCAAAAGCCTGGGCACACACCCCGTGGCTTCGCTGGCGCTCGGCGCGCTGGCCCAGGGCTGGATGCGGGATTCACCCGCCACGCTCCCCGGCCCGCCGCTGGAAACCCAGGCGCTGGGTGCGGCACTGGCCGTGGTGCGCCGCCATCCCAAGACCAGCCTGGCGGTCGTGGTCATGGCTGGCGCTGCCCTGCTGTGGAGCGGTTGGCGCCGCAGCAGCCCTCCCTGATACCAACCCCCACCCAAGGAACCACCATGCTTTACACCATCGCCGTCGTCCTGCTCATCCTCTGGTTGCTGGGCCTTGTCACCGCCACCACGATGGGCGGCTTCATCCACGTCCTGCTCGTGATCGCCGTCGTCATGGTGCTGCTGCGCGTGATCAGCGGGCGCAGTCCGCTCTAAAAAGCGACCCGTTGTGCTGGCTGTGTGGGTCAGCGCACAGACGCTGCCTGCGGGGGCGGCTAGTGTCCGCCCATGTCGCCACGGGCGGCACCCACCCGAGATCCTGATGTCCGAGACCAATCCCCGCCATGGAGCCCCTGAACTCCCGGGCAAGCCGGGTGAACCCACCGATTCCAGCCGGCGCAGTGTGCTGCTCAAGGCCGGTGCGCTGCAGAACGCCATCCTGAACAGCGCCAATTTTTCGATCATCGCGACCGATGAAAAAGGCATCATCCAGCTCTTCAACGTGGGCGCCGAGCGCATGCTGGGCTACCGCGCCGAGGAGGTGGTCAACCGCGTGCGCCCGAGCGACATGCACGACCC
>JAHIQV010000171.1 GCA_018903185.1 Gammaproteobacteria bacterium
GCTCGAATTCGAGCTTTTCGGCGTGCGCCATCATGCGCGCCTCCAGCTCGTCGAGCACCGCCTGGGTCTCGCCGCGCAGGAAGCGCTCGGCCGCCGCCACATCGCGGCCATAGGCCTCACTGTCCACCAGGTCCACGCAGGGCCCGCTGCAGCGTTTGATCTGGTACAGCAGGCAGGGCCGCGTGCGATTGGCGAACACGGTGTCTTCGCAGGTGCGCAGGCGGAACACCTTCTGCAGCAGGGTGATCGACTCCTTGACCGCCCAGGCGCTGGGGTACGGCCCGTAGTAGCTGTGGCGCTTGTCCACCACGCCGCGGTAGTACGCCATGCGCGGGAACGCGATCGACGGCACCGGCCGGGCGCCCGCGGTGCGAAAGGTCTCGCGGGTGCCGGTGATCTTGAGGTACGGATAACTCTTGTCGTCCCGGAACAGGATGTTGAACTTCGGCGCCAGCGTCTTGATGAGGTTGTTTTCCAGCAGCAGCGCCTCGGCCTCGGAGCGCACCACCGTGGTCTCCATGCGCACGATCTTGCCCACCATGTGGCCGATGCGCGTGCCGCCGTGGGTCTTCTGGAAATAGCTGCTGACGCGCTTCTTCAGGTTGCGCGCCTTGCCCACGTAGAGCAGTTGCCCCTGGGCGTCAAAGTAGCGGTAAACCCCCGGCAAGCCCGGCAGGGCCGCGACTTCGCTGAGCAGTTGTTCGGAATGCGGTGTTTCGGATTCGGATTCGGGGCGGGACATGGGCGGTATTGTGAACGGCGCACCCGCCGCCTGCGGCGCTGGCCGGTGGCAAGATCACGCCCATGTCGACCAACGATCCTTCTGCACCCAACCCGGACACCCCCTTGCGCTGGGACATCTTCTGCCAGGTCATCGACAACCTGGGCGACATCGGCGTCTGCTGGCGCTTCTGCGCCGGCCTGGCCGCGCGCGGGCACACCGTGCGGCTGTGGATTGACGCGCCGGAGGATCTGCGCTGGATGGTCCCCGGTGCGCTGGAAGGCCGCATCGAGGGCGTGCGGGTGCTGCCGTGGACCGAGCCGCTGGCGCCGGGCCTGCTGGACGGGCTGGCGCCGGCCGACGTCTGGATCGAAACCTTCGGCTGCCGCCCGCCGCCCGAAGCCCTGGAACACCGGGCGGCTGCCATCGCCGCTGGCGCAGCGGCGCCGGTGTGGATCAACCTCGAATACCTGAGCGCCGAGCCCTACGTGGAGCGCTCGCACCGGCTGCCCTCGCTGGTGTCTGACGGGCCGCTGCGCGGCGTGGGCAAGTGGTTTTTCTACCCCGGTTTCACCGCCGCCACCGGCGGCCTGCTGCGGGAGCAGGACCTGCCCGAGCGGCAAGCCACCTTCAACGCCGGCGCATGGCTCGCTGCGCACGACCTGCCCCACACCGACCAGCGGCGCGCCAGCCTTTTCTGCTACGAACCCGCCGCCCTGCCCGCGCTGCTGCAACAGGCCGGTCAAGACGGCGCCAGCGACTGGCTGGTCACCGCCGGGCGCGCGGCCGATGCCGTGAGCGCCGCCCAGGCGCAGGGGCTGGACGCGGGCCAGGCCACCCTGCACCGCCTGGCGCGCCTGACCCAGCGCGACTACGACCACCTGCTCTGGGCCTGCGACCTCAATTTCGTGCGCGGCGAAGACTCGCTGGTGCGCGCGCTGTGGGCCGGACGACCGCTGGTGTGGCACATCTACCCGCAGCACGACAACGCACACCACGCCAAGCTGGAAGCCTTTCTGGACTGGCTGCAGGCGCCCGATTCGTTGCGCGCGTTTCACCGCCTCTGGAACGGCATAACCAGCGCCCACCCCGTCTGGCCGGGCTGGAGCGTGGTGGCCAGCTGGCGCCCTTGTCTGCTGGCCGCACGCGAGCGCCTGCAGACCCAACCAGACCTCGGCAGCCAATTGCTCGGATTCGTATCCGAAAAGCGATAAAATTCAAGGCTTTGCAGAAAACTGGACCACCAGACCCCGGCGGCCGTTTCCTGAGCGCCATCTGCTTAGCCGCACAGATCGCCCCTATCAGCACAGTTCCCGGGTTTGCACCCATGCACGGAACACGCGGCCCAACTGTTGGAACCCTTATGAAAATCGCTCAAGAACTCCGCGCCGGCAACGTCATCATGCACGGCAAGGACCCGATGATCGTCCTGAAAACCGAATACGCCCGTGGCGGCCGCGGTGCAGCCACCGTGCGTCTGAAGCTCAAGGCCCTGCTGAACAACATGGCCACCGAAGTGGTCTGCCGCGCCGACGACAAGATGGACCAGATCATTCTGGACAAGAAGGAGTGCACCTACTCCTACTTCGCCGACCCCATGTACGTCTGCATGGACAGCGAATACAACCAGTACGAAGTCGAAGCCGAAAACATGGGCGACGCCCTGAACTACCTCGAAGACGGCATGACCGTTGAAGTGGTGTTCTACGACGGCAAGGCCATTTCGGTCGAACTGCCGACCAGCGTCGAGCGCGTGATCACCTGGACCGAGCCCGCCGTCAAGGGTGACACGTCCGGCAAGGTGCTCAAGCCCGCCAAGATCGCGACCGGCTTTGAAGTCGCCGTGCCGTTGTTCGTGGCGCAAGACGACAAGATCGAGATCGACACCCGCACCGGCGAATACCGCAAGCGCGTCTGATTCCGATCTGACAACGCGTTGAAAAGGCTCCTGCGGGAGCCTTTTCGCTTTCATCAAGGCCCACATGGACCTCATCACCCGCATCGCCGACGTCATCATCCCGGTGTTCCTGATCGTGGCCATCGGCTACGGTTACGCGCGCCGCC
>JAHIQV010000172.1 GCA_018903185.1 Gammaproteobacteria bacterium
AGCGGCAAGGGTTCTGGCGGCCCGTGTGAATTCAGCGCCTTTCGACGTGGTGTTCGACCGCGTGCTCAGCTTTGACCGGGGCATGGATCGCAGCCAGCCCCTGGTCTTGTGCCACTCGGATCACAGGTCGCTGCACGGACTTCACCTGTTGCAGCAGATGCTCGGACTGGAAATGAAGCGGGCGGGATTTCCCTTGCCGGCAGGCCGAAGCTTCAATCCGCACATGACCTTGCTGTACGACCACCGGCTCGTGGCCGAGCAAGTCATCGACCACCCCCTGCACTGGACGGCCACCGAATTTGCGTTGATCGACAGCCATGTCGGCCATAGTCACTACGAATGCCTGGGCACCTGGCCCTTGCACCCATGAAGGGCCAGATGAAGCGCCGCGTATGTGTGGTGGCCCTGGTGGCCATGTTCTGGACCCAGGTCCGGGCCCAGAGTGATGCACCCGCTGAACTGCGCTGGAAAAAAGAGCTGGACGTGTTTGTCGCGGCCGACCGGCAGGAACCGCCGGTGGTGGGTGGCATTCTGTTCGTGGGCAGTTCATCGATCCGGATGTGGGCTGGCCTGGAAACGGCCTTTCCCGAGCAGCCGGTGGTGATCCGGCGGGGTTTTGGCGGCTCGCGCCTGTCGGACTGCGCCGATCTGGTGCACCGCCTCGTGCTGCCGTACCGGCCAAGGCTGGTGGTGCTTTACGCGGGTGAAAACGACCTGGCCGAGGGCGCCAGCCCACAGGACCTGCTGGCCCATTTCGTCAGGTTCGTACAGCGGGTGCAAATGGCCTTGCCGGATACCCGGATCGCCTACCTCTCGATCAAACCCAGCCCCTCGCGGCTGACACACATGATGGCCATGCGCGAAGCCAACCTGCTGATCCAGACCCACGTGCTGGCGCACGACCATCTCGTCTACATCGACGTGCACGCCGCGATGCTGGACAACGACGGACGGCCTCGGCCCGAGCTGTATCTGAGCGACCAGCTTCACCTGAGCGCCGAGGGCTATGGCCTCTGGCGCCAGGTGGTTTCAGCGCATCTGCGCCCCTGAACGCCATACCGGCGCCGGCGGGCGCCAGCCTCGGCCCTCATGTGCTTCTACCGCCATCGCGACGGCGAACAGGCCGGCGAACGCGCTGGCCAGCAGTGCGAGATCGGTGGTCCAAGGACGGATGACCTGGGTGGACCCAAAGAAGGCGAGCGTGAAGAGCGCGATCACGATGTGGGCGCAAAACACCGGCAGCGAGTTGCGCCCCAGCAGTTCCAGTGCCCGGGGACGAGGCAGCAACCGCTTCAGCCAGGGGCCGGCCGACACCAGCAAGACGAACACGCTGGCAAAGTTCAGGATCCGCAGCGGTCCGAGCGACCATTTGTCGAGCAACTGACCAACCGCAGGCACGCCGGGCATCGGGTCCTGGCCCACCATGTGGCGCCACAGCAGCATGCCCAGCGCGTACAGCGCTGCCGGCACCAGCAGCCACCACGGGAAACGCGGCAACGGTTGCTGCCGCGCGCCGAGCCACAGGCCGGCCACCCACAGCGCCTGCCATGCCAACCAGTGGAAGGCGCCCATGTCTTTGTAGGGCACGGAAAAACCGGTGCCTTGAACGAACCACCCGTACAGCGCCAGACCCAGACCCCATTGTTGTGCCAGCCAGAGCAGGGCGCTGACCGTGAGCACGCCGCGCCAACCCTGCTGCAGGCCTCGGCGCAGCAGCCAGGGGCTCAGCAGCATCAGGGCGATGTACAGCGGCAGGATATCCAGCAGCGGCGGGTTGTAGAGCAGCAGGGCGGCTCCCACCACAGCGGCCGAGCGGTCGATGAAGAAAAACTCGAGCAGGCCGGTCACGCCGCCCTGCCGGTTGTGCACGCCGAGCCAGGCGATCAGCGTGAAGGCGAGCAGCAGCAGGCCAAGCTGGCACAGGTAAAGTTTGAGCGCGCGGCTGTGGAAGGCGGCCTGCATGGCGGGCAGACCATCGCGCCGGGCCCGACCGCCGTACACGCGGCCCGCCATGAAAGCCGACAGGAACACGAAACCCTCGGCGGCCGAGACAAAGCCGAACGGCTGGCCCGATGGCAACGAATACATCGTCGGCATGTGGGTCAGCGTCATCAGGACGAGCATGAGGCCCCGCAGGGCGTCCAGCTCCCAGCGGCGTTGAGGGGCGATTGACATCAGGGTAAACCAGAGGAACCCATGATCATGCCAGAGCCTGCGAGGCCTCGCCTACACTCGCCGCATGTCCGCAACCGAGTCCCACGCCGACCACCCATTCATGCGCCTGGCGCTGTCCGAGGCGCGGCGCGCGGGCGAGGCGGGCGAGGTGCCCGTGGGCGCCGTCGTGGTGAAGGACGGGCAGGTGATCGCCACAGGCCGCAACGCGCCGATCGACGGCCTCGACCCCACCGCCCATGCCGAAATCGTCGCGCTGCGTGCGGCGGCCCGGGCACTGGGCAACTACCGGCTGGACGACTGCACGCTGTACGTCACGCTGGAACCCTGCGCCATGTGCAGCGGAGCCATGCTGCATGCGCGGCTGCCGCGCGTGGTGTTTGGCGCGGCCGACCCCAAG
>JAHIQV010000173.1 GCA_018903185.1 Gammaproteobacteria bacterium
TCTCCGGCACCAAGTAAACAAAGGAAAGCCCGCTATCAACTCGATAGCGGGCTTTTTCTTTGGGTGTTGCATGTAGGCCATTTGTAGGCAAGTTGTGTCAAACCCTTTGTGTTTCCCCCGGTTTGGCGAGCGCCACCATGGGCGTGTTTTCAGGGCCAAAACACACGCTGTGTTCGGAGCAGGCCTCGCAGGTGGGCGAGCGGCAGATCGGCAGCTCTTCGCGCAGGCAGAGCTGTTTGTAGAGGAACTTCTTCCACCGCATGTGCTGCGTGTTGCGGGCCGCCAGGGCCGGAAACCAGTGGGCGATCAGCTGCGACAGGGCCTCGCGCGTGGGCAGGCCCATGTCCTGCCACAGGTGCTGATCGCCCAGCGTGGCGCAGGCCATGGCCCACGAC
Organism: Gammaproteobacteria bacterium; assembly: GCA_018903185.1. Taxonomy (GTDB): domain Bacteria; phylum Pseudomonadota; class Gammaproteobacteria; order Burkholderiales; family Burkholderiaceae_C; genus Hydrogenophaga. Next base: position 396 of record JAHIQV010000173.1, read on the forward strand.
ACTTGGCGCAGCTCGTCGGCCGGGCCGGCCGCCATGTCGGCGTGCTCCAGCAGGAGGCTCATGACGTCGTCGACCTCATCGCGCCGGCGTTGCATGCGCTCGGCCAGTGCGCGCCAGTCGGGTCGGGGAGTGGCCAGCTCGGGCATGGGGGTTCAGGCCGGCGCGGCGGCGTGCGTGTAGCACTTCTTCGGGCAGATCTTCGAGCAGGCGGTGCAGCCGATGCACAGTTCCTGGTGCGCGATGGTCATGACCTTCTTTTCGTATTCCTCGTCGTCGTCATCGTCGTCGAGGTTGACCGAGATGCGCTCGCCCTCGTCGGTCAGACCCACGAGTTCGAGCACGCCGCGCGGGCAGACCTTGAAGCAGCGGCCGCAGCCGATGCATTTGTCTTCGTCCAGGGCGGCGACAAAGGACGGCGTCCAGGTGGCGCCGCTGGGCAGGGTGACGCTGAAATGTTCGCTCATGAAACAAACTCCTTGGCGGTGTGAGCGACTTCGTGCAAGGCACCCGTGGAACCGGCTGTGCCGGGCCACCAGGTGCGTCCCCCTGTGGGGAAGACGCGAAGCGGCGCAGGGGGGATCAGGTGATTGCGGCAACGGCCTTGCGCAGGTCCATCAGCGTGGCGTGGGTGTCGTGGCAACGCTGGGCCACCGAGAGGATGTTTTCCCAGTTGGTGGGCAGGTCCTCGGACAGGTCGTGCAGGTCCATCTTGGCCTGCGTCGCCTGGGCGTTGGCCTTCTTCAGGCGCGCCTTCAGTTCATCGGCTTCGGTGCTCATGGTCAGGCTCCGTACTGGGCGACTGCGGGGAACTCGCGGATCATCGCGACGGCTTCGCTCAGGAACTTGCTGCCGGCGTCGGACAGTTTGGCCAGCGACGGGAAGCCGAAGCGGTGCACGTCGCGCAACTGCTTGTTGACCACCACCAGGCGGCCGGCGATCAGCACCATGCGGCCAAAACCTTCGTGGCTCATTTTCATCATGGGCGAGACCATCTGGCCGGTCTCGCGCTCGATCGCGACCGCGATCGCGTTGTAGAAGATCTCCAGGTGCCACAGGGTCTCGGGGTCCGGGTCGCCGAGGATGGGCAGGGCGCGGCGCTCTTCGGCGGTGTGGATGAAGGGCTTGAGCAACTGCAGGTCGGTCTTGCCTTCCCAGCTGCCGTGCGTGTCCTGCGCGCGCATCTGCTTGATCAGCTGCTGCACGAAGGGCGTGTTCAAAAAGGCCTCGTCGCTCTCGGGCGCGAGTTCGGGGGTGGCGGTGGCGTTCATGGGGTGACCTCGTCGTCTTCAAAATCGAATGCGCGTTCGCTGTCCTTGGCCATGGCCTTGCGCAGCCAGGGCGGCGGCGTGCCTTGCAGCACGGCCTGCAGCTTGTCCAGGATCTCGGCGATGTTTTCGGGCTGCGGCACCTTGATCGGATGGATCTTCATGGCCACGACACGCGCCGCACCCGAACCGCCGATGGCGGCCACATAGAGGATCGCGCAGTCCTTGATGGCTTCGAGCTTGGGCGCGAGCTTGTCCTCGTCGCCGTCTTCCTCGAGCTTGTCGCCGAACTCGAAGCTCTCGATGAAGTGGTGGCCGGTGGCCGATATCTCGTAGACATCGATGCTCTTGGCCCAGCCGAAGTGCGCGTCCACGCGCTCCTTGTCCTGGGTGGCGAAGGCGATCTTCATGGTGGACTCCTGGGTCAGGCGCTGGCCGCAGCCAGCGGGGTGGGTGGGAAGGCGTCGTTGGATTTGTCGAGTCGTCGCGTGGCGAGCTGCGCTTCGGGCGTGAGCGGCCAGTCGCCCGCGTGGTGGTGGGCGATGCGATCGATCATCAGGTTCGAGA
>JAHIQV010000174.1 GCA_018903185.1 Gammaproteobacteria bacterium
ACGGATGCGCGCGGTGTCGATCAGCTCGTATTTCTGGCCGCCGCGCTCGAAGGGCACCGAGATGGTGTCGCGCGTGGTGCCTGGCAGGTCAAAGGCCACCAGACGCTCTTCGCCCAGCCAGACGTTGATCAAGGTGGACTTGCCCACATTGGGACGCCCCGCCACCGCCAGGCGGATCACACTGGTGTCGACTTCCGCCGCTTCTTCGTCTTCTTCGGCAAGACCCGGGATCGCCTCCAGCGCCAGATCCAGCATGGAGCGCACGCCCTGACCGTGTGCGCCGGACACCGGCACCACCTCGCCAAGACCCAGCTCAAAAAATTCCACCAGTTGCAGACCCTGCGTCATGCCCTCGGCCTTGTTGGCCACCAGCACGGTGGGCTTGCCCAGGCGGCGCAGGTACTTGGCGATTTCATGGTCCTGGGCGTTGACGCCGGCGCGCGCATCGACAACAAAAATCACCACGTCCGACTCGGCCACGGCCTGTCGGGTCTGCTTGGCCATTTCCTTGTAGATGCCAGACTCGGCCGCGGGCTCGAAGCCACCGGTGTCGATGACGATGTATTCCTGCTTGCCCGATTTGCCATTGCCGTAGTGCCGGTCACGGGTCAGGCCGGCAAAGTCGGCCACGATGGCGTCGCGAGAACTCGTCAAGCGGTTGAACAGGGTGGACTTGCCCACATTGGGGCGCCCCACCAGGGCGATGACGGGTTTCACTACAGAGCTTTCGTTCAGGACCAGGCGAACCGGCGGTTCGCCCTGCAATCGTTATTGGGGACGCCAGCCGTAGACGCCGCCGTTGCGCGTCTGCACCACCAGGATCTGCCCGGCCAGCACCGGGGCACCGACGATCGGTGACCCGTCGGTTGACAGCCGGTTCATTTCGCTGCCGTCCTCGCGGGACAGCAGGTGCACCAGTCCCTTGCTGTCGCCAATGGCCACCACGCGGCCCACGGCCAGCGGCGACGTGAGTTCGCGGTATTTGAGGCGTTCGATTTCCCAGCTGCGTTCACCGTTGGCGCGTTGCCAGGCGACCACGCGGCCGTCGGATTCGGTGCCAAACACCATGCGGTCGTCGCCATGCACGCCGGTGGAACCGCGTGCGGGTTTGCTCCACACCACAGCGCCACGGCTGGTGTCCACACAACCCACTGCGGCGCCAAAGGCGCGCGCACAGACACTGTCGCCCTGCCGGCTGACGGTGCCCACCAGGTCCACCAGGCGTTCGACCTCGTTGGTGCCCCGGGCGCTGGCCACCAGGGCCTCCCAGCGGATCGTGCCGTTGAGGGGATTCAGGCCGGTCAGGCGCGCGGACAAGCCGGCGACGAGGGTGTCACCCACCGCCAGCAGCACGCCAGACTGCCCCAGCACCAGCGGTTCACCCGGGCGGGCCTGGCTCCAGAGGCGTGCACCGGTCCGACCGTCAAAGGCCGTCACGCTGCGGTCCGCCGTCAGCACAAACACGCGCTGCCCCGCCACCAGTGGCGCCGTGAACGCGCGCGCCGGCAAGCGCACGCGCCAGAGTTCACGCCCCTCGGCAATGGCCACCAGGTCGTTGGACTGCGTGATCACGGCGGCCGTCTGGCCATCCGACCCCACGCCCGCCGAAATGCCGGTGCGCAGATCCACGCGCCAGACATCCTTGCCCGTGTCGGCATCGAGCGCCGCCACGGTGCCCGTGGAGCCCGCCACGAACACGCGGCCGGGCGTGACCAGCGGCATCAAAGCGGTCCCGGATGTCCCCACCTGGGTCGACCAGGCGAGATTGGCGCCCAGCAAAGCCGCAGGTGGCGGCAGGGGCGCCGGTTCAAATTTGGCGGGCGAAGAAGAACAGGCGGACAGCCCGATGACCACGGCGACACCCAGCCCAGACAGGAGCGAACGCCTCCGTTTAGCCGGTTGCACCGAAAACCCAGTTCCCTGGGGCATGATTGACTTCATCAACGCGTCACCTCCGCAGCGCCGCCCAGCGTGGAAGCATCCACCCCCAGCGACGCGAGTTTGACTTCCACCAGCTGGCGGTATTCGGTTTGTGGACCCAGCGCACGCCATGCGGCCTGGTACTGGGCCTTGGCTTCTTCGGTCTTCCCCTGGGCCAGGAACACATCGCCCCGGCGGTCCGCAGCGAGCGGCTCGAAGGCCTTGGGCATCGGCGTTTCCAGTGTCTTCAAGGCCTGGTCAAAAGCCTTGGATTCCACATCCAGCGCCGCCAGCCGCAAACGGGCGATGGCCTGGAGCGATGTGTCCGACGACTCTTCCGACACCCAGGTGAGCGCCGCGCGTGCACCATCGGCCTTGCCGGCTTCGTACAGCGTCTTGCTCGCCAGCAAAGCCCCTTGTGCGGCAAACGTGGTGCTGGCAAAGCGGTCTTTCATCTCGGCGTAGGCCCGCCCGATCTTGTCGGCATCGCCCGCCAGTGCGGCGCGCTCGATTTCTTCGTACAGGGCGGATGCCTTGGTCGCCTGATCGCGTTGCCAGTAGTTCCAGCCGTTCCAGGCAGCCAGGCTGCCAAACGCAGCGATCAAGACCCAGGTGATCAGATTGCCGTACTGGTCCCAGAAGTGTTTGATCTGGTCGAGCTGTTCCTGCTCTTCAAGGTCGAGGTGTTTGGCCATGGGTGGTAGTCAGTGAGTAACGTGGGATTGTAGGGCGCTGCCGGTGGCCAGGGCTGACCGGGGCATGCCCGGAGCAAAAGGTCTCAGCGCAGGCTCTGCGCCCAGGCGGCCAGATCGGCCAGCGGCTGGGTCACCTGGGCGGGCATGTCCCCTGCCCCTTCACCCGGACGCGAACCGCGCAAGGGCTTGACCGACACCAAACCTTGCGCCAGCTCATCGGCGCCAAAGATGAGTGCAAAACGCGCCCCGCTGGCGTCGGCCTTCTTGAATTGCGACTTCATGCTGCCCATGCCTTCGGCACCGCCAGCGTGCATCTGCACCCGCACGCCCTGCTGGCGCAGGGCGCGCAACACCGGCATGACCCGGGACACGCTGCCCGCATCGGGCACCACGGCGTAGGCATCAGGCGTGGGCTGTTCGGGCAGCCTGCCCTGCTCTTTCAGCAGCTCCAGGATGCGCTCCATGCCCAGCGCCCAGCCCACGGCCGGTGCGGCCTTGCCACCAATCTGTTCGAACAGGCCGTCGTAGCGGCCACCGGCGCAGACCGTGCCCTGCGACCCCAGCTGCGTGGTCACGAACTCGAACACGCTCAGGTTGTAGTAGTCCATGCCGCGCACCAGGCGCGGGTTGATGCGGTAGGCGATGCCGTGCGCGTCGAGCAGACCACGCAGGCGGTTGAAGTGGTCCAGCGACTCGGTGCCCAGGTGGTCCATCAGGCGCGGCGCCGCGTTGACGAGCGCCTGCATCGCCGGGTTCTTGGTGTCCAGGATGCGCAGCGGGTTGCTGTGCAGACGGCGCCTGGCGTCTTCATCGAGCTGGTCAGCGTGGCCTTCCAGGTAGGTGATCAGCGCCTGGCGGTGCGCCTGGCGCTCGGCCGGCTGGCCCAGGCTGTTGATTTCCAGCTCGATGCCTTCCAGACCCAGTTCAGCCCAGAGGTCGCAGGCGAGCACGATCAGTTCGGCGTCCACATCGGGGCCGACAAAGCCCAGCGCCTCGGCACCGAACTGGTGGAACTGGCGGTAGCGGCCACGCTGCGGGCGCTCGTGGCGGAACATCGGCCCCATGTAATAGAGGCGCTTGCCACCGTCGTACAGCAACGAGTGTTCAACCGCAGCACGCACCACACCGGCGGTGTTTTCCGGGCGCAGGGTC
>JAHIQV010000175.1 GCA_018903185.1 Gammaproteobacteria bacterium
CAAAGCGTTGCAGTCCGCGGGATAATCGCCCCCCATGAGCATCACCTACAAAGACGATACCGGCATTGCGGGCATGCGCGTCGCCGGCAGACTGGCCTCCGAAGTGCTGGACTACCTCACCCCGCACGTGGTGCCCGGCGTCACCACCGAGGCGCTGGACAAGCTGGCGCACGACTACATCGTGAACGTGCAGGGCGCCATTCCGGCGCCACTGAACTACGCACCCTCGGGCTACATCCCCTACCCCAAAAGCATCTGCACCTCGATCAACCACCAAGTCTGCCACGGCATCCCGAACGAGAAGGCGCTCAAGAAGGGCGACATCCTCAACATCGACGTGACCGTCATCAAGGACGGCTGGCACGGTGATACCAGCCGCATGTTCATGCTGGGTGGCGAAAGCGCGGCCTCGATCGCGGCGAAGCGCCTGTGCGCCATCACCTACGACGCCATGTGGAAAGGCATCGTCATGGTCAGGCCCGGCGTTCGCCTGGGCGACATCGGCCACGCGATCCAGGTGTTTGCCGAGGGCAACGGATTCTCCGTGGTGCGCGAGTTCTGTGGCCACGGCATCGGCCAGAAATTTCACGAAGAGCCCCAGGTGCTGCACTACGGCAAACCCGGCACTCTTGAAGAGCTCAAGGTCGGCATGACGTTCACCATCGAACCCATGATCAACGCCGGCAAACGCGACATCAAGGAAATGGGCGACGGCTGGACCATCGTCACCAAGGACCGTTCGTTGTCCGCCCAGTGGGAACACACGATCCTGGTCACGGAAACCGGCTACGAAGTGCTCACGCTCTCGGCCGGCAGCCCCCCGCTGCCCGCGTTCGTCACCCCAGCGGTCAGCACCGCGGCCTGACCCGTGACGGGCCAACAGGAGAGCGCCATGGGCGATCTGAGCGCACTGCGGTTGCAATACCGCAGCGACAAAGCCACCCTGATGAACAGGCTGGGTGTGCAGGGCACCTCCACCCGGGGGGTGCGCAGCGCCCTGCAGAAACTGTCGCGCCTGACCGACCAGACGCTGCGCGAACTCTGGACCCGCTCGGGCTTCGGGCCCACGTTTTCGCTCATCGCGGTGGGGGGCTATGGCCGCGGCGAGCTGTTTCCGTATTCGGACGTGGACGTGCTCGTGCTGCTGCCCGACGGCAGCGAACCCGACCGGGACGAAACGCTCAAGACCCGACTCGAAGGCTTCATCGGCGCCTGCTGGGATGTGGGCCTGGAGATCGGCTCCAGCGTGCGCACCATCGCCGACTGCGTGGCCGAGGCCTCCAAAGACGTGACAGTGCAGACCTCGCTGCTCGAATGCCGCCTGATCTGCGGTGGGAAATCGCAGTTCACCACACTCGTCAACCAGCTCAGCGAAGCGATGGACCCCAAGGCGTTCTTCGTCGCCAAGACGCTGGAAATGCGCCAGCGCCATCACAAGTTTGAGAACACGCCCTACTCGCTCGAACCCAACTGCAAGGAATCGCCCGGTGGCCTGCGCGATCTGCAGATCATCCTCTGGGTGGCCAAGGCGGCGGGACTGGGCCGCAGCTGGGACGAACTGGCGCGAAAGGGCCTGGCCACGCCGCTCGAAGCGCGCCAGATCAAAGCCAACGAGGCCCTGCTCAACCTGATCCGTGCGCGCCTGCATCTGTTGTCCAACCGGCGCGAAGACCGGCTGGTCTTCGACCTGCAGAACGCGGTGGCCGAATCGTTCGGCTTCAAGCCACAGGTGCCGGCCGTCATCACCCCCAGCGGCCCCGGCCCCCACGCAGCCCCTGTCGTGCGCGGTGCGCGACGCGCCAGCGAAGTGCTGATGAAGCGCTACTACTGGGCCGCCAAGGCCGTCACCCAGCTCAACCAGATCCTGCTGCTCAACATCGAGGAGCGCCTCGCCAGCGACGACGTCGGCGTGGACCGCATGCGCCCGATCAACGAGCGCTTCTTTGACAAGGCGGGCATGCTGGAAGTGGCCAGCGACAACCTCTACACGCAGCACCCGCACGCGATCCTGGAAACCTTTCACATCTACCAGACCACCGTGGGCATCAAGGGCCTGTCGGCGCGCACGCTGCGCGCGCTCTACAACGCCCGTCCGGTGATGAACGCGAAGTTCCGCAACGACCCGGTCAATCGCGCCACCTTCATGCAGATCCTGATGGAGCCCGAGGGCATCACGCACGCCATGCGACTGATGAACCAGACCTCGGTGCTCGGGCGCTACCTCTGGGTGTTCCGCCACATCGTGGGCCAGATGCAGCACGACCTGTTCCACGTCTACACCGTGGACCAGCACATCCTGATGGTGCTGCGCAACGTGCGCCGCTTCTTCATCGCCGACCACTCGCACGAATACCCGTTCTGCTCGCAACTGGCCGCCGGCTGGGACAAGCCCTGGATCTTCTACATCGCCGCGCTGTTCCACGATATCGCCAAGGGCCGCGGCGGCGACCACTCCGACCTCGGCGCCAAGGACGTGCGCAGCTTCTGCCGCCAGCACGGCATCGAACGGGCCGACGCCAAACTGATCGAGTTTCTCGTGGCCGAGCACCTGACCATGAGCCGCATGGCGCAGAAGGAGGACCTGAGCGACCCGGACGTGATCAACGGTTTTGCCCAGCGTGTGGGCAACGAGCGCTACCTCACCGCGCTCTACCTGCTCACCGTCGCCGACATCCGCGGCACCAGCCCCAAGGTCTGGAACGCCTGGAAGGGCAAGCTGCTGGAAGACCTGTACCGCTACACCCTGCGCGCGCTCGGTGGCCGCGCGCCCGATCCGGACGCCGTGATCGAGGCCCGCAAGCGCGAAGCCCTGTCGATGCTGGCCCTGCATGCCCTGCCCCACCTGGCGCACAAGGCGCTGTGGGACACGCTGGACGTGAGCTACTTCATGCGCCACCAGGCCGACGAAATTGCGTGGCACACGCGGGTGTTGACCCGCGAACTGGCTGTTCGAGCCGTGGCTTCAAAAGCCGCCAGCCCTGAAGCGGTCGGGCATGAAGCGCAGGAACCGGACAACAGCATCGTGCGCGCCCGCCTGTCAACCGAGGGCGAGGGCCTGCAGGTGCTCGTGTACGCACCCGACCAGCACGACCTGTTTGCCCGCATCTGCGGCTACTTCGACAACGCCGGCTTCAGCATCCTGGACGCCCGGATCCACACCACGCACACCGGCCACGCGCTCGACACCTTCCAGGTGGTGGCGCCCACGCTGTCCGAGCACTACCGCGCGCTGACCGCCATGGTGGAAAACGACCTGGCCCTGGCCATCGACCAGCGCGGACCGCTGCCCGCGCCCAGCAAGGGCCGGCTGTCCCGCCGCGTCAAGAGCTTTCCGATCACACCGCGCGTGGACCTGCGGCCCGACGAAAAAGCCCAGCGCTGGCTGCTCAGCGTCTCGGCCAGTGACCGCGCCGGCCTGCTTTACTGCATCACGCGCGTGCTCGCGCGCTACGACATCAGCGTGCAGCTCGCCAAAATCACCACCCTGGGCGAGCGCGTGGAAGACACTTTCCTCATCAGCGGCTCCCAGCTGCAGGTCAACAAGCGGCAGATCGAGATCGAAACCGAGTTGCTGGAGACGCTGGAAGGTTAGGCGCGAACCGCTCAGTCGTCCTCGGCCGCGTCCAGGCCGGGAAACAGCACCTCGGTGAAGCCGAAGCGGCTGAAGTCGCGCACCCGCATCGGGTACAGCACGCCCTGCAGGTGATCGCATTCGTGTTGCACCACCCGGGCATGAAAGCCCTCGGCTTCCCGGTCGATGGGGTTTCCTGCAAGGTCAAAGCCCTGGTAACGGATGCGCTGCCACCGCGGCACGATGCCGCGCAGACCGGGCACCGACAGACAGCCCTCCCAGCCCTCTTCCTCCAGGTCGCCCAGCGGGGTGATCACCGGGTTGAGCAAGACCGTGCGCGGCACCATGGGCGCCTCGGGATAACGCGGGTTCGCCGCGCCGGTACCGAAGATCACGAGCTGCAGGTCGACGCCGATCTGCGGCGCGGCCAGTCCCGCCCCGTTCGCCTCGGCCATGGTCTCGACCATGTCGGAAACCAGGCGGTGCAGCTCGGGCGTGTCGAACCGGGTCACGAGCTGGGCCACGCGCAGCAGCCTCGGGTCGCCCATTTTCAGGATGGCATGAAGGGTCATGTTGTGGAGGTCCGGGCTGAATCGGGGCCTTCTTCAATGTAGTGCTGATGGCGCTTGCGGACCACCGCCGCGGCCTCGTCGTACAGGAACGGCAGGTACATGTAGCGCCGGCCGGCGGTCACGGGCATGGCCTCGTGCAGCATCGAGCAGGAGAACACCACCGCACCGCCGCTGGGTGCGGTGTACAGGCTGTTGCCGTATTCCGGAAACCGCAACTGTCCGCCGCTGTATTCCCCGGTGTTGAGGAACAGCGAGACGGCAAAACGCCGGTGGGCCGTGCCCAGGGTGGTGTTATCACGGTGCGCCCGGAAATGCCCACCCTCGGCCGCGTCGTAACACGCCACCAGATGGCGCTCCAGGTGTGAAGCCTCGAACTGAAACGCGTTGCGAATCTGTGGCACCAGGCGATGGCGGATGGACGTCACACACTGCTGCCGTAAGGCCGGATCCGCGATGGCCCAGTCACTTCGCACCTTGTGCCGGCGGTCCTGAAGCTGAACCGTCTTGCCGTCCACGTCGCGCATGAAACCGGAAGGCGCTCCACCATGGAGGTCATAGGCGGCCCGCAGGACGCGGCACAAGCCAGGGCTGAACACCCGCGGGACGATCAGCACCGGCGCAAATGCCCCCACCGGATGGGGTGGATCGAAACGCGGCAGGGTGGGCAAGAGCTGAAACAAGCGTGAGAGGCTGGTGGCCGTGTCCCCGCCCAGGCGATAGGCGCTGACCACACGCAGGGTCGGGTCCAGCAGGTAGACCGATTTGCGCAGCGTACCGTCCTTCTCACGCAGTCCGAAGCCCGCAGCGATCGCATGGTCGAAGTCCCAGAACACCCGCAAGCCCGGCATCTGGCGCGTGATGCGGGACTGGGTCTCGTCCTCGGGGTCATGGCTGACCCGGAAATACGACAGTCGTTCGTCGTCGAACAGGTCCCGGTGCTCCTGCACCGCCTGTTCAAGCTGCTGGCTGTCGGCGTCCGCGGCCGACCCGAAAAAACCCAGCAAAACAAAGCGGCCAGCGGCAGAGTCGAAACTGAATCGGGGGTTGGTCGAGGACCGGGCATGGAACCAGGGCGCAGGCTCGCCGATGACCAGAGGATTGTCGCGGGGATCCATGGAGTGGGCAGTGGGCTGTCTTCAACGCCG
>JAHIQV010000176.1 GCA_018903185.1 Gammaproteobacteria bacterium
CCGGGCTGGCTGGCGGGCATTCCCGGACGCACCTTTGCTGCGATCCAGCTCGTGATGGTGGAGGAACCGATCCACCCGCCCGCTGCCGCACTGGCCCAGGCCCGCACCTGGTTCGGGGAACACACGGTGGTGGCCTCGCTCATGGGCAACAACGCGCACTCGCTGGCCGTGACCGACTTCTGGCTGCGACCCTGTGGCTTCGAGCGCATGCTCGCGGTCTGTCCGCCCGGCACCTCGGAAACCCGCGCCGGGCGCATCGCCGCACGCCTGTTCGAGCTGGAGACCTACCGCCTGATGGCGCTGCGTGCGCTGCCCGTGGTCAAGGACCTGGCGCCGCTTCTGGCCCGTTCCGAGCGGCAACTGGCCGACATCACCGCGCAGCTGGAGAACAAGGGCGCCTCGGACCAGGCGCTGCTCGACACCCTGGTCTCGCTGGCCGGTGGCGTGGAGCGCGCCACGGCCGAAAACGTCTACCGTTTCGCCGCCACGCGCGCCTACGACACGCTGGTCACGCAGCGCACCAATGAACTGCGCGAGCAGCCGATCCCGGGCACCCAGATGCTGGGTGAATTCATGCAGCGCCGGCTCTCGCCCGCCATGGCCACGGTGGCCGCCACGGCGCAGCGCCTGGCCTCACTGTCTGAACGCATCACGCGCACCAGCGCGCTGCTGCGCACGCGGGTGGACATCGCCACCGAAGAGCAAAACCAGCAACTGCTGGCCAAGCTCACCAAAGGGCAGGAAATGCAGCTGCGCCTGCAAAGCACGGTGGAAGGCCTGTCGATCGCGGCGATCTCGTATTACGTGATCAGCCTCCTGCTCTACCTGGGCAAGGCCGGCAAGGCCGCCGGCCTGCCGATCAACCCCGAGATGGCCGCCGGGGCCTTGATCCCGCTGGTGCTGTGGGCGGTTTGGCGCACCACGAAACGCATCCACGACAAGCTGCACGCTGACCATTGACACCCCCTGTGCCGGCGAGGGGGTGTCAGCTGCATCCGTTGTGCAGCTTCCACTTCTCTTCATGACCGATCGCCCTGGCGAAGGCCGGCACCTGGCAGCGTTCGGCGTCGGCCGCGCTGGCTTCGCCGGGTGTGGGCTTCAGGCCCATGTCCTCCAGCGTGGCCATGTCGTCAAAGCCGCCCAGCGGACCGGTTTCGTCCACCCAGGCCTTGGCCAGGGTGAGGGTGCCCACGAACAGCACCAGCACGGCCACCTGCGGCAGCGAGATGCCCCAGCCTTGGCGCCGGGCCGGCACCTCGCACACCCCACCGGGGCACAGCTGCGCCTGTTCCTTGTTGAACAGGTTGTAGAGCTTGCAGCCCAGGCAGATGCCGAACGCGGTCTCGAAGAACATCAGCGTCAGGCAGCTCGCGCAGACCAGCATGTTCACCGGGCCCATGAAGCGGTTGAGCACCATCAGGTAGAGCATGGCCAGGCCCAGCAGCAGGCCCAGGCCCCAGGCAAAGCGCTTTTGCGGCGCGCCCACCCAGTCGGGCGTCTGCTTGCGCACGATCCAGCCTCCCAAGATCATGCTCGGCGCCCAGCGCGGGTTGAGCATGCGCAGCGTCATGTCGATCAGGAACACGATCACGAACAGGCGCGTGGGCTGGTAGTTGGCCGTCAGCAGCGCGTTCATGAACGACACCACCGCCGGGAAAAACAGCAGGCCGGCGGCGGCGCGCACGGTGCGCTCGTTGACCACGCGCACCGGGTAACCCTCGACGGTCTCGCCGAACTGGAAAAGCTTATTCATAGATATCTCCGAATATTCGGATGATGATGTTATATGGGTCTGAGTCCGTTGTCGTGGGGACATTCCCGCAACGCGTTCGATCCTCTGCCCAGCGGTTGAGCGTGGCCCGGGCCTGCGCGAAAGGCGCCCAGACTCTCAGGTCAGCGCTTTGAGTTTTCTGTAAAGCGAGCGCTCACTGATGCCAAGACGCTCGGCCAGTTCGGATCGGCTGCCGGTGTGGCGCTCCACCATCTCGCGCAGGGCGGCGCGTTCCAGCGCCTTGAGGTCGGCGGGTCGCTCGTCTGGCGCTCCGCCCGGGCCGTCGGTGATCGGTCGCAGGCCGGTCGGCGCTGCCGGGCGAAGCGCCGGACGGCGCCCGGTGGCGATCGCGTCGCGCACGTGCTCGGCCTCGATGCGTTCGCCGTCGCAGAGCAGGGCGGTGCGCTCCAGCAGATTGCGCAGCTCGCGCACGTTGCCGGGGTAGTCCTGCGCCTCCAGCACGGCGAGTGCGGCCGGGCTGAGCTGCAGGCGGCGGGGAGCGGCCACGCGTTGCAGCAGGGCGGGCGCGAGCAGCGCCACGTCGCCGCTGCGCTCGCGCAGCGAGGGCAGCTGGATCGGAAAGGTGCACAGGCGGTAATACAGGTCTTCGCGGAAGCGGCCATCGGCCACCAGGCGCTCCAGGTCACGGTGCGTGGCGGAAACCACGCGGATGTCGGCGTGGCGCAGTTCGGTGCTGCCGACGCGGCGGTAGGTGCCGGTTTCCAGCAGGCGCAGCAGCTTGACCTGCATGGGCAGCGGGATATCGCCCACCTCGTCGAGGAACAGCGTGCCGCCGCTGGCCGCCTCGACCAGACCGCCCTTGGCCGTGCTCGCCCCGGTGAATGCGCCGCGTTCGTGGCCGAAGAGTTCGGACTCGAACAGGTTCTCCGGCAGGCTGGAGCAGTCCACCGCCACCAGCGGCTTGCCCGCGCGCGGGCTGGCCTCGTGCACGGCGCGCGCCACCAGCTCCTTGCCGGTGCCTGACTCACCGAGCAGCAGCACGGTGGCCCGCGAAGGCGCCACGCGCGCCACCAGCGAGAGCATGCGCTGGAAGGCTTCGGAGCGGCCGATCATGCCCTGCGCCGCGGGTTGGCTCTGGGCCACACGCAGCGGCTCCATCTTCTCGACGTAAAACGCGGGTTCGCCGTCCGGGCCGGGCAGGGGCGAGAGCTCGATGTTCACGTACTCCTCGCCCTGGGCTGTGTGGTGCAGGTGCAGCACACGCTCGCGCTGGCCCGAGACGCGCGACTGCGCCAGCGGACAGGACTCGCCCGCTTGGTCGCAGGGCACGGCAAAGTGGTGCGAGACCTCGTAACAACAGCGCCCGACCACGCTGCGGTCCGGGCTGTACTGGCGTCGGTAGGCCGCGTTGGCCGCCAGGATGCGGTACTGCGCGTCGAACAGGATGTGCGGCTCGGGCAGGCCTTCGAGAAAGGCGGTGAGTTCGGGCAGGGGTTTCAAGCGGGCTCCCGGGTGGCGGCGAATGCTGCCATTGTCTGCCAATACTGGCAGTTTCACCAGCGTGCACCGAAGGCCAACCCTGGCGTGAACAACAGAAAGGCTTGATTCATAAACACTTTCTGGCGCCGGCCGGGCGTGGCACGTTTCTTGGAATACATGGTGCAAACCCTGTCATTCCATGGACTTTCGAGACCGTCTTTTGCTGCGCAAGCTGGCCGTCGTGCTGGTGATCAAGCTCGTGTTTCTCACGGGGCTGTGGTGGGGTTTTGTGCGTGAGCAGCGCGTGGCGGTGGACACCGACGCCGCTGCCAGCCAGATGCTGGGCAGCCGCCCGGTGCCGCATGTGTCGACCCAGGAGTGAAACCGTGATCTCTGAGCAGCTTGTTGACCTTTCCCGCCTGCAGTTCGCTGCGACGGCCATGTACCACTTCCTCTTCGTGCCGCTGACGCTGGGCATGGTCTGGCTGCTGGTGATCATGGAGAGCGTGTACGTGATGACGGGCAACGTCATCTGGAAGGACATGACCCGCTTCTGGGGCAAGCTCTTCGGCATCAACTTCGCGCTCGGCGTGACCACCGGCATCACGCTGGAATTCCAGTTTGGCACCAACTGGGCCTACTACTCGCACTACGTGGGCGACATCTTCGGGGCGCCGCTGGCCATCGAGGGGTTGATGGCTTTCTTCCTCGAATCGACCATGATCGGCCTGTTCTTCTTCGGCTGGGACCGGCTCTCCAAGACGCAGCATCTGATGGTCACCATCCTGATGGCGGTGGGCACCAATCTGTCGGCGCTGTGGATCCTGATCGCCAACGGCTGGATGCAGAACCCGGTGGGCGCTGAATTCAGCTATGTGACCATGCGCATGGAGATGACGGACTTCTGGGCCGTGCTGTTCAATCCGGACGCGCAGGCCAAGTTCGTGCACACCGTCTCGGCCGGTTACGCCACCGGCGCGATGTTCGTGCTGTCGATTTCCAGCTGGTACCTGCTCAAGGGCCGCGACATCGAGTTTGCCAAGCGCAGCTTCCGCGTGGCGGCGGCCTTTGGCCTGGCCAGCGTGTGCAGCGTGATCGTGCTGGGCGACGAATCGGGCTACACCGTGGGCGAGGCGCAGCAGACCAAGATGGCCGCGCTCGAAGCCATGTGGGAGACCGAGCCCGCGCCCGCTGGTCTCAAGCTCATCGCCAGCATCAACGAGGCCGAGCAGAAGAACGACTGGGAGATCGAGATCCCCTGGGTCATGGGCCTGATCGGCACGCGCTCGGTGAGCCAGCAGATCCCCGGCATCCACGAGATCAAGGCGAAAAACCGCGAACGCATCCAGAGCGGCATCCACGCCGTGACCGCGCTCGAAGCCCTGCGCGCCAACCGCGAGGACGCGGCCGCCAAGGCCCTGTTCGAACAGCACAAGGCCGACCTCGGCTTCGGCCTGCTGCTCAAGAAATACGTGGTGGATGTGCGCCAGGCCACGCCCGAGATGATCCAGAAAGCGGTGGACAGCACGGTGCCCAAGGTCACGCCGATGTTCTGGGCCTTCCGCATCATGGTCGGTCTGGGTTTCCTGATGCTGGCGCTGTTCGGCATGGCCTTCTGGTGCACGCTCAAGCTCGAATGCGGCAAGCGCCCCTGGCTGCTCAAATGGGCGCTGTGGATGCTGCCCGCGCCCTGGATCGCCTGTGAGCTCGGCTGGTTCGTTGCCGAATACGGCCGCCAGCCCTGGACCATCTATGGCGTGCTGCCGACACACCTGAGCGTGTCCACCCTCAGCGTGGGCAGTCTCTACGGTTCGCTCGCCGGCTTCATCGGTTTCTACACCCTGCTGCTGGTCGTCGAGATGGTTTTGATGGTGAAGTTCGCGCGCATCGGTCCGGGCAGCCTGGGCACCGGTCGCTATGAACGCGAACCCGTCCACCACGCTGTCCAGCACGCCTGAAGGAGCACCCCATGTTCGACTATGAAACCCTCAAGATCGTCTGGTGGCTGCTCGTCGGCGTGCTGCTGGTGGGCTTTGCCATCATGGACGGCCACGACATGGGCGTGGGCACCTTGCTGCCTTTCGTCGGCCGCAGCGACATCGAGCGCCGGGTCGTCATCAACACCGTCGGCCCCCACTGGGACGGCAACCAGGTCTGGTTCATCACCGGTGGCGGCGCCATCTTCGCGGCCTGGCCGCTGGTCTACGCCACCGCCTTCAGCGGCTTCTACTGGGCCATGCTCGCGGTGCTGTGGGCGCTGTTCTTCCGCCCGGTGGGCTTCGACTACCGCAGCAAGATCCACAACGCCACCTGGCGCAGCACCTGGGACTGGGGCCTTTTCATCGGTGGTTTCATCCCGCCGGTGATCTTCGGTGTGGCCTTTGGCAACCTGCTGCAGGGCGTGCCGTTCCAGTTCGACGCTTTCCTGATTTCCACCTACACCGGCACGTTCTGGCAGCTGCTCAACCCGTTCGCCCTGCTGGCCGGCGTGGTCAGCAGCGCCATGATCACGCTGCAGGGAGCCACCTACCTGGCGCACCGCACCGAAGGCGTGGTGCAGGCGCGCACCATCACAGCCGGCACCGGCGCCGCGCTGCTCATGGTGCTGGGTTTCATCGGCGCCGGTGTCTGGCTGCAAGGCATCGACGGTTTTCGCATCAGCTCCGTGATCGACCCCGCGGCCCTGCCCAACCCCCTGGGCAAGTCCGTGGTGCGCGAGGCCGGCGCCTGGATGGCGAACTACGCCGCGCAACCGCTGCTGTGGCTGCTGCCCGCCATCGGCGTGCTCGGCGCGCTGGCCGCCGCCGCGCTCATGCGTCTGGGTCACACCCTCACGGCCTTCGTCGCCTCTTCGCTCGCCACCACCGGCGTGATCGGCACCGCCGGGGCCAGCATGTTCCCTTTCATCATGCCGTCGAGCACCCTGCCCGCGGCCAGCCTCACGGTGTGGGACAGCGTCTCCAGCCACCTCACGCTGGCCATCATGTTCTGGGCCACGGTGCTCTTCATGCCGCTCATCGTGGTCTACACGTCCTGGGCTTACCGCGTCATGCGCGGCAAGGTCACGGCCGCGTACATCAGGGAAAACGAGCACGGTGCTTATTGAGCCTTTTGAGCCAGCGCAAGGGAGTTCATATACCCATGCCGGTATTGATGGAACGCAAAGACGGGTCGCAGACACGCCCGTGAGACTCGCCATCCGTTCGAGCCCATTCCCCCAACGAGCTGGAGACAAAGCATGACCCACAACAAGCATCCGCACCCCCCGCCGCGACAGCGCCAGAGCCGATGGCGCACGCTGGTCGCCTGGCTGGCGCTGGCATTGGCCGCCCCTCTGGCGGGCGCCACAACCGCCGCGCCCGGCGCCCCACCTGACGTGGCCGCGGCCCTGGCCGCCGCACCCACCAAGAACAAATCCACCGCCGACCACAGCAAGTTCAAGGAGCTGCAGGGCCTGTTCAAGAGCGGCTCGGAAGTCACCAAAGCCTGCCTGAGCTGCCACACCGAAGCGGGCAAGCAGGTCATGGGCACGCGCCACTGGACCTGGGAGTACACCAACCCCGACACCGGGCAGAAGCTGGGCAAGAAG
>JAHIQV010000177.1 GCA_018903185.1 Gammaproteobacteria bacterium
GAAGCGGCGCAGGGGGGTGTTTCGAATAAGGTGTCTGCAATGCCGCCGGACCGTCATCCTGAACCGGGGTTCAGGTGGGCCAGGGCAGCGTGACTTCGGGTTCATCTGACGCGAGATGCTCACACCCGTCAGGCAATGTACCTAGTCCGTGCTCAATGAGCATTGGTTCAAGGAAATATAAAGCCCGGCGCGCACTGCAGACGGTTTGGATTGTAGGCCCGCTGGGCCGCGTTTTCAGAACCGCCGGTCCACAAATACCGATGTACCGCTGAATGGTCGTCAGAGCAGCTGGCCGTCGCTGCCCAGGGTCTGGTCGAGGCGGCGAATGAGCTCGTCCATGCGGGCTTGCGCAGCCGGATCGGTGTCGGTGCTGCCCGGGGTTTGCGCGGGCTCGGTCATTGGGCCGGGTTCCGTGTTGCCGAAGACGGTGTGTTCAAAATGCAGCGATTCTTTTTGCGACAGTTCGAAGGCCAGGTTCAACGAGGCCAGCACGGCGATACGGTCACGGGCCTTGACCTTGCCGGCATCGCGGATGCGGCACATGGCCGTGTCCACGCGCTCCACGGCGTCGAGCAACGCCGACTCACCGCCCACGGGGCAGGCCAGCAGATAGCTCTGGCCCATGATCTGGACTTCAATCTGTTTGCTCGCCAGCTTGTTCATTCGAGCTCCTTTGGCAGGTTGGGGCCGTCGGAGGCCGAGGCGGGCAGGCGGTCCAGCAGGGCGTCGATGCGGGCACGGGCTGCGTTCAGGCGCGACTTGAGGGAGTCGCGCTCGGCCTGCAGGGCCTGCACCTGTTCATGCAGCAGGCTGTTGGTGCGCTGCAGTTCCTCGTGTCGCAGCAGCAGCCGCTCTACGCGTTCGGTGATCTGGTCAAGGTGCTTGGGATCGGCCATGGTTACGACATGTTGCTTCCACATTGTAGGGTTGCGGCAAGGACCCCGCGTTTACAATGCGCTCTGTTGGTGCTCGCGGTGTGGTTCACATGCCGCAGTTCAACGGGAAGCAGGAGGGAAAGTCCACACGGACGGACCTAACCTGCGCTGCCCCCGCAACGGTAAGCAGACGAGATGCCTGATGTCTTCAGGCCACTCCGCTTTCATCTCACAACCACTGGACGGCCCGCGCTGTCTGGGAAGGTGATGAAGGTCGCTCTGCCAGCCCGGATACCGGCCAACGAGGTGGCGGTGCGTCCAGACAATGGCGCGCCGCCGTGACGCTCAGGCACCGTCGGGGAAGACGGTGAGAGCACATCATCGTTCGTTCTGCTTTCATGAAAAACCGCAACCTGCGCGCGCCCCTGGCCGTGCTGCCCCTGGCCATCCTGGCCCTGTCTTCCCACGCCCAGACTTCTGCAACCTCCACGGCCACGGAACTGCCTGAAACCGTGGTCACCGCCACGCGGTCTGCCATTCCTGTGGCCGATGTGGTGGCCGACGTTTCCATCGTTGACCGCGAACAGATCGAGCGCAGCGGCGCCAACGGTCTGGCCGATGTGCTGTCGCGCGTGCCGGGCATCACCGTGACCCGCAATGGCGGCCCTGCTTCGACCACCAGCGTGTACCTGCGCGGCGCCGAGACGCGCTTCACAGCCGTGTTTGTGGACGGGGTCCGCGTGGATTCGCAGTCCACCGGCGGCGCCAGCTGGAACGCGATCCCCTTGGCGCAGGTCGAGCGCATCGAGGTGCTGCGCGGCCCGGCGGCAGCGATCTACGGCTCTGACGCCCTGGCCGGCGTGGTCCAGATCTTCACCCGCCAGGGTGAGGCGGGCTTCTTTCCCTCGGTGCACGTGGGCGTGGGCACGCACAACACGCGCGACATGAGCGTGTCGCTGCGCGGCGGACAGGGCGCGGTGAGCTATGCGCTGGGCCTCTCGGGTGAGCGCAGCGACGGGTTCAACGCCAAGCCCTCGGGCAACCCGGACCGCGACGGCTACCGCAGCCAGTCGGTTTCTGGCCGGCTGGGCTGGAAGCTCGCACCCGGCCACGAGCTGGAAGCGACGCTGCTCGACAGCGAGCAGAAGGCGGGTTACGACGGCTTTCTTCCCGGCCAGGACGACCAGGGCCAGCAAGACCTGCGCACCCTGGGACTCAGCTGGTCGGCGGCCTGGAGCGATACCTGGAAAACCCGGGTGGGGGTGACACGCGGTACCGACCGCTATCAAACCACGCCTTCGCCTTACCTCACCAACACGCGCATCGACACCTACCTCTTGCGCAACGAGTGGCGCATGGGCACGGCCACGCTGAGCGCCGATCTGGAGCGCCGCGAAGACCGCCTCACGAACGGCAGTACCACCCCCGAACAGAACGACCGCGACCAGAACGCGCTCGCGCTGGGCTACACACTGCGCCACGGCGCACACACGCTGCAGCTCAACGCACGCCACGACGACGACAGCGAGTTCGGTGGCCAGTCCACCGGTGGCGCCGCCTACGCGTTTGCGTTCACGCCTGCCTGGCGCGTCACGCTGTCGGCCGGCACCGCGTTCCGTGTGCCCACGCTGTTCCAGCGCTTCAGCCTCTACGGCACGCCCGATCTGAAGGCCGAAACCGCCCGCAACTTCGAAACCGGTCTGCGCTACCAGTCGGGTCATGACCGGGCTGGGTTCACGCTGTACCGCAACGAAGTGAAGAACCTGATCGACTACGTGAGCGGGCCCGGCACCTGTGCCAACGGCGTGGGCGAATTCGCGGGTTGTTACGGCAACACGGGCCGGGCGCGCTACACCGGCGCCACGCTCAGCGGCGGCACCCGGTTGGGCGCGGTCAACCTCGGGGCTTCGCTCGATCTGATGCGTCCCAAAGACCAGGAAACCGGTCTGCGCCTCGCGCGCCGTGCCCAGACCCAGGCCACGCTGACCGCCGACACCCAGCTCGCCAGCTGGACACTGGGGGGCGAGGTGCAGCATGTCGGCTCGCGTTTCAACGACGCGGCCAACACGCAGCGCCTGCCGGCCTACAGCTTGCTGAACCTGACGGCCAGCACCGCACTCACGCCCGACTGGAAGCTGCAGGCCCGTGTCGACAACCTGAGCGACAAGGCCTACGAGTCGGTGCTGGGTTACGCCACCGCCGGCCGCACCTTCTATCTGGGTCTGTCCTGGTCGCCACGCTGAGTGCCGCCATGGACCACGCCGTTGCTGTCTGCCCCGCGCTGCTGATCGCGGCCCCGGCCTCGGGTCAGGGCAAGACCACCGTGACTGCGGCGCTGGCGCGGCTGCACACGCGGCAGGGCCGCCGGGTGCGGGTGTTCAAGTGCGGGCCGGATTTTCTGGATCCGCACTGGCACACGCTCGCCAGCGGCCACCCGGTGCACAACCTCGACCTCTGGCTCAACGGCGAGGCCGACATCCGCACCCGCCTGTTGGAGGCCGCGTCGTCGAGCGACCTGATCCTGATCGAAGGGGTCATGGGGCTGTTCGACGGTGAGCCCAGCGCGGCCGACCTCGCGCGGCGCTTCGGGCTGCCGGTGCTGGCGGTGATCGACGCGTCGGCCATGGCGGGCACCTTCGGTGCGTTGGCGCACGGGCTGCGCCACTACCAGGAAGACCTGCCCTGGGCGGGCGTGCTGGCGAACCGGGTCGCCAGCGAGGGCCACGCGCAGATGCTGCAACGTTCGTTGCGCCCGGCGATGGCCGAAGGTGACGCGGTGGGCATTGACGCCGGCTGGCTCGGGGCCTTGTTGCGCGACGCGGGCTTCACGCTGCCCGAGCGGCACCTCGGCCTGACCGTGGCGTCCGAGCTGCCCGACGCCATGGAGCGGCTGGACGCCGTGGCCGACGCGCTGGCGCAGACGCCGCTGGGTCAGCTCGACCACGCGGGCTGGCAGCGTTGGGCGGTGCGGTTTGACGCGGTGCCGCCCGCGGCGTCCGAGCGCCGGCTGGCGGGGCGCACGGTGGCGGTGGCGCGCGATGCGGCCTTCTGCTTCATCTACCCGGCCAACCTGGACAGCCTGCGCGCGCTCGGCGCCGAGCTGGTGTTTTTCTCGCCGCTGGCCGATGAGCCGGTGCCCGCGTGCGACGCCGTGTGGCTGCCGGGCGGCTACCCGGAGCTGCACGCGACCACGCTGGCGAAAGGCGAGCGCTGCCGCGCCTCGCTGGCCGATCACGTCGCGGCCGGCCGGCCGGTCTGGGCCGAGTGCGGCGGCATGATGCCGCTGTTTGAC
>JAHIQV010000178.1 GCA_018903185.1 Gammaproteobacteria bacterium
GATGAAGCCATTGCACTGCCCACCGACACCAGTTCGCGCATCGCCCGCAACACGCAGCTCGTGATCCAGGAAGAGACCCACATCACCAGCGTGGTGGACCCCTGGGCCGGCTCTTACATGATGGAGTCGCTCACGCAGGAAATGGCCGACAAGGCCTGGGCCATCATCGAAGAGGTCGAAGCCATGGGCGGCATGACCAAGGCTGTGGACAGCGGCTGGGCCAAGCTGAAGATCGAAGCGGCGGCGGCCGAGAAGCAGGCGCGCATCGACTCGGGCAAGGACGTGATCGTTGGCGTCAACAAATACAAGCTCAAGACCGAAGACGCCATCGAGGCACGCGACATCGACAACGTGGCGGTGCGCGACGGCCAGATTGCTCGACTGAAACAGATCAAGGCCAATCGTGACGCAGCCAAGGTGGAAGCGGCGCTCAACGCGCTGACGGCTTCCGCCGAATCCGGCCAGGGCAACCTGCTGGACCTGTGCATCCAGGCCATGCGCCTGCGCGCCACCGTGGGCGAGGTGAGCGATGCACTGGAGAAAGTTTTTGGGCGCCACCGCGCCGATACACAAAAGGTGACCGGTGTGTACGCTGCTGCTTACGATTCCGCCGAAGGCTGGGATGCCTTGAAGACAGAGATCAACGACTTTGCCAGCGCGCAAGGTCGCCGTCCGCGCGTGATGATCAGCAAGCTCGGCCAGGACGGCCACGACCGCGGCGCCAAGGTGGTGGCCACGGCCTTCGCCGACCTGGGCTTCGACGTGGACATGGGTCCGCTGTTCCAGACCCCCGAAGAATGCGCCCGCCAGGCGATCGAGAACGACGTGCACGCCGTCGGCGTCAGTACCCTGGCCGCCGGTCACAAGACCCTGGTGCCGGCCATCATTGCCGAGTTGAAGAAGCAGGGCGCCGACGACATCATCGTGTTCGTCGGTGGCGTGATTCCCCGCCAGGACTACGAGATGCTGTACGAGGCTGGTGTCAAGGGCATCTATGGCCCCGGCACGCCCATTCCCGCCAGCGCGAAGGACGTGCTGGAGCAGATCAAGAAGGCGCTTGCGTGATTCCTGCCGAGTTGCAGGCCGGCGTGCTGACCGGCACCGGCGCCGTACAGCGCCGCGCCATGGCCAAGGCCATCACGCTGCTGGAATCGACCCGCGCCGACCACCGTGCGCTGGGCGATGCGTTGCTGACGGCGCTGCTGCCGCACACCGGCCAGTCGTTCCGGCTCGGCATCAGCGGTGTGCCCGGCGTGGGCAAGAGCACCTTCATCGAAGCGCTGGGCCTGTTCCTGATTGCGCTGGGCCACCGCGTGGCGGTGCTGACCATCGACCCCTCGTCCACCGTCTCGGGTGGCTCCATCCTGGGCGACAAGACCCGCATGGAGCACCTGAGCGTGCACGAGAAGGCCTACATCCGCCCAAGCCCGAGCAGCGGCACGCTGGGGGGCGTGGCCGAGAAGACGCGCGAGGCCATGCTGGTCTGTGAAGCCGCGGGCTACGACATCGTGATGGTGGAAACCGTGGGCGTGGGCCAGAGCGAGACCGCCGTGGCGAACATGACCGACATGTTCTGCCTGCTGCAGCTGCCCAATGCGGGCGACGACCTGCAGGCGATCAAGAAGGGCGTGATGGAGCTGGCCGACCTGGTGGTGATCAACAAGGCTGACATCGACCCCGACGCCGCCACCCGCGCCCGCGCACAGATCACCTCTTCATTGCGCCTGCTCGGTTTGCACGGTCACCCCGAGCATGCCCACCACGATCACAACATCTGGCACCCGCAAGTGATCCAGATCAGCGCGCTGCACAACCAGGGCGTGGACAGCTTCTGGGCCGAAGTGTCCCGATTCCGCACCGTGCAGACCGCCAACGGCCGGCTCGCCGCGCGCCGCCAGCACCAGGCGGGCGCCTGGATGTGGGAGCGCATCGACGCCGGCCTGAAACAACGCTTCCGTGAACACCCGCAGATCCGCGCGCGGCTCGACGACACCACCCGCCGGGTGCTGGCCGGTGAACTGCCGGCGTCGACCGCCGCCCGCCAGTTGCTTGAACTGTTTGACTGAATCCGAACCGATTTTTCTGGAGAAAACGCATGCAAGAAATCCTGGACCAACTGGAGCAGAAGCGCGCCGCAGCCCGCCTTGGCGGCGGGCAGAAGCGCATCGACGCGCAGCACGCCAAGGGCAAGCTGACCGCGCGCGAGCGGCTGGAGGTGCTGCTTGACGAGGGCACGTTCGAAGAGTGGGACATGTTCGTCGAGCACCGCTGCACCGACTTCGGCATGCAGGACAACAAGATCCCCGGCGACGGTGTGGTCACGGGCTACGGCATGATCAACGGCCGCCTGGTGTTCGTTTTCAGCCAGGACTTCACGGTCTTCGGTGGCGCGCTCTCCGAAGCGCATGCCGAGAAGATCTGCAAGGTGATGGACCAGGCCATGAAGGTCGGCGCGCCGGTGATCGGCCTGAACGATTCGGGCGGCGCCCGCATCCAGGAAGGCGTGGCCTCGCTCGGCGGTTATGCCGACGTGTTCCAGCGCAAC
>JAHIQV010000179.1 GCA_018903185.1 Gammaproteobacteria bacterium
AGCACCTCCACCGCGACGCGATCCCCGCCGACCTGGCGCACCAGATCGCCGAGGATGCTGAAGCTGGCCACGGCCTTGATGGGGGCCACGGTCTGGGCCAGCAGCATGGGGCTGAGGGCTGCGGTGGCGAGGCCGATGACGGAGGCGATGAGGTGATGGCGCAGTGACGTGTTCATGAAAGATCCTTAGGCTTGCAGATGGGACGAGGCGGGACGCTGGTGGCGCAGCGCGCCCTGCGGCGCGAAGAGCAGGGAAAGCAGGTACATCGCGCCGAGGTTGAGCACGATCACCGGGCTGGTGGGCCAGTCGGCGTGGTACGAGATGAGCAGGCCGCTCAGGCAGGCCAGCAGGGCGAGCGCGGTGGCGAGCAGCAGCAGGGGGCCGAGGCGGCGTACCCAGAAACGCGCGGTGGCCGCGGGCAGCACCATGATGCCCACCGCCATGAGCGTGCCCAGCGCGTGAAAGCCGGCCACGAGGTTGATCACCAGCAGGCCCAGAAAACCGTAGTGCGCCACCGGGCTCCATCGGCTGACCTGGCGCAGGAAACCCGGGTCCAGGCATTCGAGCACCAGCGGGCGGTAGAGCAGGGCGAGCGCCACCAGCGTCGTGGCCGAGATGCCGCCGAGCAGCGTGAGCGCCGCGTTGTCCAGCGCGAGCACGGTGCCGAACAGCACATGCAGCAGGTCCACGCTGTTGCCGCGCACCGAGACGATGAGCACGCCCAGCGCGAGCGAGAGCAGGTAGAAGGCGGCGAGGCTGGTGTCTTCGCGCAGCACGGTGTTGCGCGCCACCAGCCCGGAGCCCACGGCCACGGTGAGCCCGGCGGCGATGCCACCGATGGTCATGGCGGTGAGCGAGAGGCCGCTCACCAGGTAGCCGATGGCGGCGCCCGGCAGGATGGCATGGGCCATGGCGTCGCCGGTCAGGCTCATGCGCCGCAGCATCAGGAACACGCCCACCGGCGCCGCGCTCAGCGAGAGCGCCACACAGCCGAGCATGGCGTCGCGCATGAAGCCGAATTCGGCAAACGGGCCGAGCAAGGGGTTGGCCAGCAACCAGGCCATGAGCGGTGAAACGGCGATGTCGTTCATGTGAACGCCTCCGCTGCATGGGTGTGGGGGTGCGTGTCCGGCGTGGCCGCGCAGAGCGGGGCGTCTTCGTCGAACGCCTCGTGCATGCGCTGGGCGCGTGCCCAGTGCGCGTCGGTCAACACCTCGGCTGTGGGGCCAAAGGCCAACAGCTCGCGCGCCAGCAGCAGGGTGAGCGGGAAGTGCGCGCGCACCTGCGCCAGATCGTGCAGCACCACGATCACCGTCTTGCCCTGGCGGTGCCAGCGGTGCAGCAGGGCCAGCAGGTCGCTGGTGGTGCGGTTGTCCACCGCGGCAAAGGGCTCGTCGAGCAGCACGACCGGTGCGTCCTGCAGGATCAGGCGGGCAAACAGCGCGCGCTGCAGCTGGCCGCCGGAGAGTGCGTCCAGACTGCGTTGTTCAAAGCCCGTGAGCCCGACGGTGGCCAGTGCTTCGTCGCACAGGCGGCGGTGTTCGGCGGTGAGGCGCCCGAACGCGCCGACGCGGTGCCACAGGCCCAGGGCCACCATGTCGTGCACGGTGACGGGGAAGCTGCGGTCGAGCCCGCTGAGCTGCGGCAGCCAGGCGATGCGTTGGCCGGCCAGGCCGCTCACCGTGCCGCTGATGGGGCGGAGCTCACCAGCCAGCGCCTTGATGAGCGTGGATTTGCCTGCGCCGTTGGGGCCGACCAGCGCCAGCAGCGAACCTGGCGCGATGCGCAGGCTCACGTGGTGCACGGCCGGGTGGCGGTCGTAGCCGAGCGTGATGTCGTGCAGTTCGATCGCCGGGACAGCGGGTTGGGGTAGGGCTTTGTGCATGGTGGGCGGGCGATAAACTATCGCAACTGAATTGCAGTAACGATGATATTAACGCAACTTTGTTGCAATAATGGAGCCATGCCCGTGTCCACACGCCCGCCCAAAGAATCCGTCATGGTGCCTGCCGAGATCCAGGCCCGCCTGGAGCGCGCGGGCCTGCGCCGCACCCTGGCCACACGCGCCGTGCTGGGCCTGTTTCTGGCGAATCCGCAAGGCACGCTGAGCCACGCGCAGGCGCTGGCCTCGCTCACCGCACGCGGGCTGGACATCAACCGCGTGACGCTCTACCGCCTGCTGGACCGGCTGGCCGCCTGTGGTGTGCTGCAGCGCCACGCCAACGACGACGCCCGCACCTGGCGCTACGGTCTGGCCGACACCGACGAGGGCCTGGCGCCGCGCTTTGAGTGCGACGCCTGCCATCGCCAGTTCCGACTGATCGAGGGCAGCGCACCCACGCAGGCGGTGGCCAGCGATCTCTTGCGCACGCTGGCCGGGTTGGGCCATCAGGGTCTGCGCGTGGATGTGGCGATCCACGGCACCTGCGCCAGCTGCCTGCCGCAGGAGCCGGCCGCGTGATCCACACCCGCGACCTGGCCTGCCGGTTTGCCGACGGCAGGACGCTGCGCTTCGCCGATACCGATGTGCCCCAGGGCGGCACGCTGCTGCTGCGCGGGCCGTCCGGTAGCGGCAAGTCCACCTGGCTGGCGCTGGCCGCGGGCCTGCTCTCGGCCACGGGCGGCGAGATGGTGGTGGCTGGGCAATCGGTGGGCGCGCTGGCGCCTGCTGCGCGCGACGCCTGGCGGGCCAGGACCATTGGCTTCCTGCCGCAGCGGCTGCTGCTGAGTGAGGCGCTCACGGTGGCGGGCAACCTGGGTCTGGTGTTTTTCGCCGCCGGGTTGCCGCAAGACAAGGTGGCGATGCACCACACGCTGGATGCGCTCGGTGTGGCGCACCTGGCCGCGCGCAAGCCGGCGCGTCTCTCGGGCGGCGAAGCGCAGCGCGTGGCGCTGGCACGCGCGCTGCTGCTGCGCCCGCGCGTGATCCTGGCCGACGAGCCCACCGCCAGCCTGGACGATGCCGCCTGTGCCGCCGCGCTCACGCTGCTGCGCGAGCGCGCGCAGGCCGCGGGTGCCACGCTGGTGATCGCCACGCACGACGCGCGCGTGGTGCAGGCCCTGCCAGGCGCGCAGGTGCTGGCCATGGGGGGCGACGCATGAACGTGTTCTCGCTCTCCTGGCGCTACCTGTGGTCGCGTCCGCTGGCTTCGGCGCTGAACCTGCTGCTGCTCACGCTGGGGCTGACGTCGATGGCTTTTGTGTTGATCGCGCAGGACCAGATTGACCACACCTTCGAGCGCGATCTGGCGGGCATCGACGTGGTGGTGGGTGCCAAGGGCAGCCCGCTGCAGCTCATTCTGGCGGGCGTGTTCCACATGGATGTGCCGCCGGGCAATGTGCCACTGGCCGAGGTGCAGGCACTGGCTTCGCACCCGCAGGTGGCGCAGGTGATCCCGCTGAGTCTGGGCGACAGCGTGACGGGCTTTCGCATCGTTGGGACCAACGCCGACTACCCGGCGCACTACGGCGCCTCGCTGGCGCAAGGCGCGCTGTGGAGCGCGCCCATGCAGGCGGTGCTGGGCGCGCAGGTGGCGCAGGCCACCGGGCTGCAGGTCGGCCAGCGTTTCACCGGCTCACACGGTCTGAGCGG
>JAHIQV010000180.1 GCA_018903185.1 Gammaproteobacteria bacterium
ACCCACCGAGAGGTTGGACTTGAGCGTGCTGTCCATGGACACCAGCACGCACTTGGCGGCCTCGTCCAGCGGGGTGTCGGGCGTGATCACGCGGTCCAGCACCGGTTTGCCGTATTTGGATTCACCGACCTGGAAGAACGGGGTTTCGGCCGTGGCCTCGATGAAGTTGCCCGCCGAATAGACCTGGAACAGGCGCATACCCTCGCCCAGGATCTGGCCGCCGAAGATCATGGAGACGTTGAACTCCACACCGGCGCGTTTGAGCGATTCGCCGTCGCGTTCGTACACGTGGCGCACCGCCGAGCCGAGCACGCGCGCGGCGTCGAACATGCTCCTGGCGTTCCAGATGGTGATGGGCTCACCGCCGGCGATGTCCTCCACCTGCTCGACCTGCAGGATCTCGCGGATCGACTGCGAGATGCTCAGGTTGCCGGCCGAGAGCAGGCACATGAAGCGCTCGCCCGGCTTCTCGTAGACGATCATCTTGCGGAAGGTGCTGATCTGGTCCAGGCCCGCATTGGTGCGCGAGTCGGACAGGAAGACCAGTCCGGCGTTGAGTTTGACGGCGACGCAGTAGGTCATGGTTGCAGGCTGAGTTTCTTGAGTTGGTAGAGCTGGTCCAGCGCTTCGCGCGGGCTCAGTGCGTCGGGATCTATGCCCTGCAGCGCGGTCTGCAAGGGATGGGTTTCAGGTTCGGCGCTCGGCGGCGGTGGGGCAAACAGATCGACCTGGCTGCGGTTCTGTTCGCTCTGGCTTTCCAGCGCGGCCAGGGCGTGGCGCGCGTGCAGCACCACCGCCGCCGGCACGCCAGCGAGCCTTGCAACTTGTATGCCGTAGCTGCGGCTGGCCGGGCCGGGCTCGATCTGGTGCAAAAAGACGATGCCACTCTTGCCACCGCCTTCAACCGCGCTCACGTGCACGTTCACGGCGGCGTGGTGGCCGGCCGGGAACTCGGTGAGTTCGAAGTAGTGGGTGGCGAAGAGCGTGAAGGCCCGGGCCTTGTCGTGCAGGTGGGCGGCGATGCCGCCGGCCAGCGCCAGGCCGTCGAAGGTGGAGGTGCCGCGGCCGATCTCGTCCATCAGCACCAGACTTTGTGGTGTGGCCGCGTTCAGGATCTGCGCGGCCTCGGTCATCTCGACCATGAAGGTGGACTGCGCGTTGGCCAGGTCGTCGGCCGCGCCGATGCGGGTGTGGATGGCGTCGATCGGGCCGAGGCGGCAGGCCACCGCCGGCACGTAGCTGCCCATGCTGGCGAGCAGCACGATCACCGCGACCTGGCGCATGTAGGTGCTCTTGCCGCCCATGTTGGGGCCGGTGATGACCTGCATGCGCTGCTTCGGGCCCATGACGGTGTCGTTGGCGATGAAGCTGCCGCCGGTGGTTTCGTTCAAGCGCGCCTCGACCACCGGGTGGCGGCCGGCGCGGATCTCGATGCAGGGTTCGGCCACGAACAACGGTGCGCTCCAGTTGAGCGTGAGCGAGCGTTCGGCCAGGGCGCAGAGCGCGTCGAGTGCGGCCAGTGCGCGGGCCAGGCGGGTGAGCGGATCGATGTAAGCCTGCAGTTCGTCCAGCAGGTGTTCGAACAGGTATTTTTCTCGCGCCAGCGCGCGTTCCTGTGCACTGAGCGCCTTGTCTTCAAAAGCCTTGAGCTCGGGCGTGATGAAGCGCTCGGCGTTTTTCAGCGTCTGACGCCGGCGGTAGTCGTCGGGCACCTTGTCGATCTGGCCCTGCGTGACCTCGATGTAGAAGCCGTGCACCTTGTTGAACTGCACGCGCAGATTGGCGATGCCGGTGCGTGCGCGCTCGCGGGTTTCGAGGTCGATCAGGAAACCGTCGCAGTTGGTCTGGATGCCGCGCAGTTCGTCCAGATCGGCGTCGAAACCATGATTGATCACCCCGCCGTCGCGCACCAGCGCGGCGGGCTCGGGCAGCAGCGCGGCCAGCAGCAGGTCGGCGCAGCCGGCGGGTGGTGTGAGGTCGGCCGCGATCTGCAGCAGCAGCGCCGGTCCGCCCGCGGGCAGGCTGTGTTGCAGGCCCTGGGCGAGCTGCTGCGCGCGGCCCAGCGTCTGGCCCAGACCGACCAGCTCGCGCGGGCGCACCTGGCGCAGCGCGGTGCGGGCGGTGATGCGCTCGACGTCGCTCGCGCCCTTGAGCGCGTTGCGCAGGGAGTTGGCAAGCCCATTGCGCAGCAGGCCGATGGCGTCGAGTCGTGCGCGCGCCTCCGAGCGATCGCGCTTGGGCTCCAGCAGCCAGCTGCGCAGTGCCCGGCTGCCCATGCCGGTCTGGCAGACGTCGAGCAGGGAGAACAGCGTGGGGCTGGTTTCGCCGCGCAGGGTGTGGGTGAGTTCGAGGTTGCGCCGCGTGGTGATCGGCAGGTCGATCAGCTCGTCGCTGCGCGCCACGCGCAGGCTCTTCACGTGGCTGAGCGCGCGGCCCTGCGTGTGTTCGGCGTAGTCGAGCAGGGCGGCGGCGGCGGCGTGGGCGTCGCTCAGGCCCTGCGCGTCCCAGGCGGCCAGGCTCGCGGCACCCAGTTGTTCAAGCAGCTTGCGTTCGCCCAGGGCGCCGTCAAACGCCCAGGCCGGGCGCAACACGGCCACGGTGCGCTGGCCGTTCGCCAGCGGCTGGGCCGCGAGCGCCTGCACGTTCTTTTCAAAACCGGGCGTGACCTCGGCGCTGTAGAGCAGTTCGCCCGGCGCGATGCGCGCGATCCAGTCGGCCAGCTCGTCGCTGGCGCATTGCGCCAGGAACACGATGCCCTGTGTGACCGACATCCAGGCCAGGCCGATGCCGGTGCGCGAACCGGGGTGCACGGCCATGAGCACCGCTTCGGTCTTGTCGGACAGCAGTTCGCTGTCGGTCAGCGTGCCGGGCGTGACCACCCGCACCACCTTGCGTTCCACCGGGCCTTTGGCGGTGGCGACGTCGCCCACCTGCTCGCAGATGGCGGCCGATTCGCCCAGCTTGATGAGGCGC
The DNA here is from genome assembly GCA_018903185.1 of Gammaproteobacteria bacterium. GTDB lineage: Bacteria > Pseudomonadota > Gammaproteobacteria > Burkholderiales > Burkholderiaceae_C > Hydrogenophaga. Next base: position 2,974 of record JAHIQV010000180.1, read on the forward strand.
GCGAGGTAGTTGTCGATGGAGTGGAACGGCACGCCGGCCATCACCACCGGCTCACCGGCCGACTGGCCGCGCTGCGTGAGCGTGATGTCGAGCAGGCGGGCGGCCTTCTCTGCGTCGGCGAAGAACAGCTCGTAGAAGTCGCCCATGCGGTAGAACACCAGCGTGTGCGGGTACCCGGCCTTGATGGCGAGGTACTGCTGCATCATGGGGGTGTGCCGGGATGGCGCTTCGCCGTCTCCTTCAGGGGTCCTGTTTTCGCGCATCAACGCCACTCATCCAACATAGTTTTCTGCCAGTCCCTCGCGGGGTGTTTGGAAGTCCCTGCGACATACCCGTCGAGGCCCTGAAAGGGCAAAGGGTTGGAAAAAGCCGAAGGGTGCGCGTCGGCTGCCAGGCGAGGTATTCCTGTCGATTGTCGTCGCTGGTCAGGGTGGCCCAAATTATGCCGTGCCGCCTGCAATCTGATCGCCGCACCCACCGAGCTCCTAAGCCGCTGTCACGTATTTGAATGTGACTGCTGTAACAAGTCATTTCGTCAGAAGTTAATCCTTTTGGGGGATGGCGCGCTTGTGCCTCACGACCAAGGTATGTATCCTGCGGGCAACAAAAGCGTGAGCTTTGTATCCAAACGTAAGTTATGGCACTCCGGTGCATGTGAAGGAACCCGCTATGCACCGCCATTCGTCCGTCAACCGCCTGTACCGCCTTGTCTGGAACGATGCCCTGATGATCTGGACCGCGGTCGCCGAGATCGCGAGGGGGCGAGGCAAATCGGGCACCGGACGCAGAAGGATGACAGCGCTGCTGGCG
>JAHIQV010000181.1 GCA_018903185.1 Gammaproteobacteria bacterium
AACTACGCCGCGATCCTCACCGGTCAGCCGCAATCGCTGCGCTCGCGCCTCGGAACCGTTGGTCCGCGCGCCACCGCCGCCCCTGTCAACACCGACCTGCCCTGAACCGACCGAGATCCCTCCTTTTGAAAAACGCCCTCATCCTTGGAGGCACCGGCTTTGTCGGTCGCCACGTCTGTGAAAAGCTGCAACGCGCGGGCTGGCACATCACCGTACCCACGCGGCGCGCGATCAACGCCAGCGCCGTCCAGCACCTGCCGGGCCTGACCGTGATCGAGGCGGATGTGCACGACGAGGCGGCATTGACACGTCTGCTGCCCGGCCACGATGCGGTGATCAACCTCGTGGCCATCCTGCACGGCAGCGAAGCTGCCTTTGAACGCACCCACGTCGAGCTGCCTGCCAAGCTGGCCCGAGCCTGTGCTGCCAGCGGCGTGCGCCGCGTGGTGCATGTGAGCGCCCTGGGCGTGAGCGCCGAAAGCCCCTCGAAATACCAGCGCAGCAAGGCGCGCGGCGAAGCCTTGCTGCGCACCGCCGACCTGGACCTGAGCATCCTGCGCCCGAGCGTGATCTTCGGTGCGGGCGACCGCTTCCTCAACCTGTTTGCGCAGTTGCAGGCGGTGTTCCCCGTGATGCCGCTGGCGGGCGCCCAGGCGCGCTTCCAGCCCGTGTGGGTGGAAGACGTGGCCAGCGCGGTGGTCGCCTGCGCGAATGACAGCGGCCTGCCCCGCAGCAGCGTGGGCCAGACCTATGAATGCGCCGGGCCCGCGGTGCTCACGCTGGCCGATCTGGTTCGCCTGGCAGGCCGTTTCGGCAGCCGCCAGCGCCCCATCCTGCCGCTGCCCATGGCGATCGGACGGTTGCAGGCGCTGATGATGGAACTGGCCCCGGGCGAACCGCTGATGAGCCGCGACAACCTGGATGCCATGTCGGTCGACAACGTGGCCAGCGGCCAGTGGCCCGGCCTGATGGACCTGGGCATCCGGCCCGCCGCCGTGGCGGCGGTGGCGCCCACCTACCTGGGCGGTCACAACAGCCGGAGCCGGCTGCTGGCCCTGCGCCGCGGCTGAGCAGCCACAACAAAAAAACCGCAAGGGTCTTGCAACCCTTGCGGTCGATCGACAGGCCTCTCAGACCAGGATCAGAACTTGGAGCCCTGTCAGAATTCGCCCTTGGAGGCGCGCTGCATCATTTCCCAGATGGTGTCGCGCACGGCCTGGGCTTCTTCCTTCAACGGCGAGGGCAGCTTGCGGCCCATCTTGACCATCATGTCCATGTTCAGGGTGTAGAGCCAGAGGCTGCCGTCATCGTGTTCAACCACGCTGACGCGGCAAGGCAGGTAGGCCGACATGTGCGGGCTGAAGTCCACCATCTTGCGGGCGGTGGCCGGGCTGCAGTACGAATACACCGTCAGCAGCTTTTCTTTCTTGCCGGAGCGGGCTTCCAGCTCCTTGGACAGGGGCAGGACACCCACATCGCGCATGTTGCGTTCCACGGCCACGATCTTCAGGATTTCCTCGACGTCTTTCGCGCTCACGCCGGCCTTGACCTTGGCTTCCCAGGTGGTGGCCACCGCAATGTCGCCATCGGCTTCCACCCAGCGGTCCCACATGCGCGAAGCCTCGGATCCCGCACCTTCTTCAAGCTTTCCCATGGTGGAGATGGTGCCGCAGCCGGTGGTGGCGAGCACGGTGATGCCCATGGCCAGGGCGATGGAAATGCGCTTCCAGACTTGCATGTAAGGATCCTCTTGTGTTGAATGGTTCATTGCAGGGTGCTTGATATTTATCAAAACACCACGGAACGAAAGTTAGCCGTCTGAGCGCGTTCCGTCATTGGTGACTACCCTAGGGAGTAGGGTATTCAGGCAGATAAACACGGCCTCAGGGATGACCATCGGTACTTGCGTGTGTTTTTTTGGCAAACTCTCACCAACGCCCCCACCCAGAGGAACCCCCATGGCAGTCACCACCCCGAAGTCCGCAACCAGCAAGACCCCCACCGCGCAGACCGCCTCGGCCTACCGGTCGGAGCACCAGCGCGACGTGATCAACCGCCTCAAGCGCATCGAGGGCCAGGTGCGTGGTCTCATCGACATGGTGGAAAAAGGCCGCCCCTGTGAAGACGTGGCACAGCAGATGTCGGCCGCGCGCAAGGCCATGGACAAGGCCTTCTACCGCATGATGGCCTGCTCGGTCATGGAGGCGGTGGCGGTCTCCGATTCCGAAGACGCCACCTTCCGCGAGGTCGAGCGTTCGACGCGCATTCTCGAAAAATACGCCTGATTCCCACCCGGAATCAGCCGGCCATCCCCAGGGCCGTCCGAATCAACCGGACGGCCTTTTTTCATCAATGCCCCTCGCGGGCCGGCCTTACCATGGGTGCCCATTGACGGAGATCTTCATGGCACTGCAGCTGTACATCGGCAACAAGAACTACTCGTCCTGGTCCATGCGCCCCTGGGTGCTGATGACGCAGGCGGGCATCCCGTTCGAAGAAATCATGGTCCGCTTCGACTCGTTCGAAAACAACTCGGCCTTCAAGAAATCCCTGCGCGGCATCAGCCCGGTGGGCAAGGTGCCGGTGCTGGTGGACGACGGTTTTGCGGTGTGGGACACGCTGGCGATCGCCGAATACCTGGCCGAGCGGTTTCCTGAAAAACAGCTCTGGCCCGCCGACCCGAAGGCCCGTGCCCGCGCGCGCAGCGTCTGCGCCGAGATGCACAGCGGCTTTGGCGCGCTGCGCAGCCACTGCCCCATGAACATCGAAGCCTCGCTGCACGACACCGGCCGCCTGATCTGGCGCGACCAGGCGGCCGTGCGCGCCGACATGGCGCGGCTGTGCGGCCTGTGGGGCGAACTGCTGGCGGCCCAGCCCGAAAAAATGCCCGATGGCAGCGCGCCCCTGCTGTTCGGCCAGTTCAGCATCGCCGACGCCACCTTCGCCCCGGTGTGCATGCGCATCAGGACCTATGGCCTGCCGCTGCCCGCCGACCTGCAGGCCTACGTGGACCGGGTGGCCGCCCTGCCCGGGGTGAAGG
>JAHIQV010000182.1 GCA_018903185.1 Gammaproteobacteria bacterium
CGCACTTCGTGCTCAGCCTGGCGGCGCGCCAGGGGCCGCGTTTCAATGTGCGGCGTGACCTCAACACCCTGCTCGCGCTGGCAGGTCGCCACCTCATCTGGCCGCTGACGGTGTTGCACCGCCTGCGGGACTTCCTGGAGCGCCGCTGCAAGGGCAACGAACTCTGGAGCGGTTTCGAGAAACTGTCCACCGCGGCGTTCATGGAGCGCTACGGCGTCTGGCGTGGACCCTATGAAGAAGGCACGCTGTTCTTCTACCTTGACGAATACGCCAAGGAGTCGCCGAAGGACCTGCTCGCCGTGCTCGCCGTGACCGGTGACTGGCTGAGCCAGTCGCTCAAGAAGCAGTCCACCCTGGTGGAGAAGAACATCGACGCCCTGGCCGGCCTGCTGCAGCTCAACCGCGCCGAACGCGCCCTGCTGCTTTACGGCACGCTGGCGCGCTACCAGCGCGACCTGCGCTCCATCCTGGTGGAGTTCAAGGTCAACAACGCACCCGAGGCCTATGCGGCGATCGCCGACGTGGCCGGCGTCAAGGCCAGCGAGGTGGGCGAGGCGCTGCGCGCCGGCTCGCGGCTGGAGCGCATCGGCATGGTGGAGAACCTGATCTCCGAGCACAACATCACCGACCTCGCCGACCTCATGAAGGTCAGCGAAAAGCTGCCACCCGTGCTGATGCGCGAGTACCGCAACCAGAGCGAGCTGATGGCGGTGTTCACCCGCCCGGCCGCGCGCTCCGCGCTCACCAGCAAGGACTTTGAATACGTGGGCGAAGACGTGCGCCTGCTCTGCGCTCTGTTGCGCGAAGCGGTGGCGCGCAAGGAGCCCGGCGTCAACGTGCTGCTCTACGGCCCGCCCGGCACCGGCAAGACCGAGCTCGCGCGCGTGGTGGCGCAGGCGGCGGGGCTGGAGCTGTTCGAGGTGGAATACGCCGACCGCGATGGCAACGCGCTCAGCGGTCGTGACCGCTACCGCTCGCTGCAGATCGCCCAGGTGTTTCTCAAGGGAACGGCCCAGTCGGCGCTGCTGTTCGACGAGGTGGAAGACGTCTTTCCGCCCATCTCCAGCGAAGCGGCGCAGATCATTGCGCGCGCCGAACACGTCGCCGCACCCCACACGGGCAGCGTCAGTGGCAAGGCCTGGGTGAACCAGATCCTCGAATCCAACGCCGTGCCCACGCTGTGGGTCACCAACCGCATCGAACAGATCGACCCGGCCTTCCGCCGCCGTTTTGCCTACCACCTCGAACTCAAGAGCCCGCCGCCCGGCGCGCGCGAGCAACTGGTGCGCAAGACACTGGAAGGCGCTGCGGTGTCCGACGCCCTGGTCGCGCGCCTCACCGAGCGCAAGGGGCTCACACCAGCGCAGATCCGCACCGCCTTGCGCTTTGCGCAGCTCGCGGCCCATCCGGCCAAACCCGCGGCGCGCCGGGGCGCCAAGCGCCTTGCGGCCGATGCCCCGATGCTGGACGACCTGATCGAACGCCAGCTGAAGAACGCCGACCAGGCCCTCGGGCGGCAGCCCGACCTCGCGCTGCGCCCCAGCGTGACGCAGTACAGCCTGGACATGCTCAACGTCGAATCGCGTTACGAGCTGCCGCGCATCGTCACCGCGCTCAAGGCGCGCGGGCATGGCTGCCTGTGTTTTCACGGCGCGCCCGGCACCGGCAAGACCGCGCTGGCCGAGCACATCGCCCAGCAGCTGGAGCGCCCGCTCATGATCCGACGTGCCAGCGATCTGGTGAGCAAGTTCGTGGGTGAAACCGAGCAGCAGATGGCCGCCATGTTCCGCGAGGCGCAGGCCGAAAAAGCGGTCTTGCTGCTCGACGAAGCCGACAGTTTTCTGCAGGACCGGCGTGGTGCCCAGCGCACCTACGAAGTGACCGAGGTCAACGAGATGCTGCAAGGCATGGAGCGCTACGACGGCATCTTCATCTGCACCACCAACCTGATGGACAGCATCGACCAGGCGGCGCTGAGGCGTTTCACCTTCAAGATCCACTTCAAGCCGCTGACCGCCCCGCAGCGCGAAACCATGTTTGTCGTGGAGGCGCTGGGCGGCGACGCGGCGGCGCTGGAACCCGCGCTGCGCGAGCGGCTGGGCAAGCTCGATCAGCTGTGTCCGGGTGACTTTGCGGCGGTGAAGCGCCAGGTGGAGATCCTGGGAGAGTCCATCGAGCCGACCGAATTCCTCGCCCAGCTGGAGGCCGAGCACCGCATCAAACCGGGCGTGCGTGAGGCGAGAAAAATCGGTTTTTGATCGCCGCCATCACGCAGGCTGGTCGCAGAAGGGGTGTGCCCGGGCTTACCCGGAAAAAGCACCCACGACCCGCAGCACCTCGGCGCCATAGGCCTCGCGCTTTTTCTGGCCGATGCCGGCCACACCATCCAGATCGGCCATCGAGCGTGGTTTCTGAGCGGCGATCGCGCGCAGGGTGGCGTCGTGAAAGATCACGAACGCCGGCAGGTTGTGTTCGCGCGCCACTTCGGCACGCCAGGCCTTGAGCGCGTCCAGGCATTCGCGTTCGGCCAGCGAGAGCGGCTGGCCGTCGGGCGCCAGCGCCGCCTGGCTGCTGCGGCCGCTCTTGCTGCGCGACACGGCTTTTTTCTTCTCGCTCAGGGGCCGCAGCCAGACCTGGGTTTCACCCTTGAGGATGGCGCGCGCCGCGTCGGCCAGGTGCAGGGTGTTGAAGTGGGCCGAATCGACGTGGATCGCTTCGCGCGCGACCAGCTGGCGCATCAGCGCGCGCCACTGCGTTTCGCCCAGGTCGGCGCCGATGCCGAAGGTGCTGAGCTTGTCGTGGCCGTACTGCGTCACCTTCTCGGTCACCTTGCCACGCAGGATGTCCATGATGTGGCCGGCGCCGAAGGCCATGCCGCTGGACTGCTGCACGCGGTAGATGCACGAGAGCAGCTTGCGCGCGGACTCGGTGCCATCGTCCAGCGCGGGCGGGCTGATGCAGTTGTCGCAATTGCCGCAGGGCGTGCTGGCTTCACCAAAGTAGGCGAGCAGACGAACGCGCCGGCAATCGCTCGCTTCGGCCAGCGTGAGCAGGGCGTCGAGCTTGCCGCGCAGCACCTGTTTGAACTCGTCGGCCGCAGGGCTCTCGTCGATCATGCGGCGCTGGTTCACCACGTCCTGCAGGCCGTAGACCATCCACGCCGTGGCGGGCTCGCCGTCGCGCCCGGCGCGGCCGGTCTCCTGGTAATAGCCTTCGATGTTCTTGGGCATGTCCAGGTGCGCGACGAAGCGCACGTCGGGCTTGTCGATGCCCATGCCGAAGGCGATGGTCGCGACCATGATCACGCCTTCTTCACGCAGGAAACGGTCCTGGTGCCGCTGCCGCACGGCCGCGTCCAGGCCGGCGTGGTAGGGCAGGGCGTTGAGGCCTGCGTCGCACAGCATGCCGGCCACTTCTTCCACCCGCTTGCGCGACTGGCAGTAGACGATGCCGGCGTCGTGGCCGCTCGCGCCCATGTGCTCGTCGCGGATGAAGCGCAGCAACTGGGTCGATCCGTCCTTCTTCTCGACGATGGTGTAGCGGATGTTCGGCCGGTCGAAACTGCTGATGAAGCGCCGCGCGTCCTGCAGCTGCAGGTGGTTCACGATGTCTTCGCGCGTCAGGTCGTCGGCGGTGGCGGTGAGCGCCACGCGCGGCACGCCGGCAAAGCGCTCATGCAACACCACCAGTGCGCGGTACTCGGGCCGGAAGTCGTGGCCCCACTGGCTCACGCAGTGCGCTTCGTCGATGGCAAACATCGAGAGTTTGCCGCGCTCGTGCAGCGCGTCCAGCAGCGCCAGGAAACGCGGCGTGGTCAGGCGCTCGGGCGCGGCGTAGAGCAGGGTGATCTCGCCGCGCAGCATCTGCTTCTCGATCGCCTGCGCTTCCTCGCTGCTGAGGCTGGAGTTCAGGAAGGCCGCCGCCACACCCGCTTCGAGCAACGCGCCCACCTGGTCGTGCATCAGCGCGATCAGCGGCGAGACCACCACGGTCAGCCCGTGGCCGGCGCGCTCGCGCACGATGGCCGGGATCTGGAAACAGAGCGACTTGCCGCCGCCCGTGGGCATGAGCACCAGCGCGTCGCCGCCTTCGCTCACGTGGCGCACGATGTCGGCCTGCGGGCCGCGGAAGGCGTCGTAGCCGAACACTTCCTGCAGAACACCGGCGCAGGCTTCCAGGGTTTCTCCCGCGCTGGAGATGTCGATGGCGTTGCTCATCAAGCTACATCTGCTCCCACGGCAAACCGTCGTGCCGCCAGCCGTTCAGGCTGGAGCGCTTGAACGCCTCGTTCAGGTCGCCCTCAAAGCCGTGCACCACGTGCGCCACTTCGGCGAAACCGGCCGCCTCCAGCGCCGCTCCGGCGTCCAGCGTGCGCTTGCCACTGCGGCAGATCAGCAGCACCGGGCGGTCCTTCGCGCCCGCTTCCGTGGCCACGACCGAAGCAAAGCGGTCCGGGTCGGGCGTGAGGTCGGGGTATTCGTACCAGGGGATGTTCTCCACGCCGGGCGGACGGCCGACATAGAGCGATTCGATCTCCATGCGAACGTCGACAAACAAGGGTGCGTCCTGGCCCAGCGCCGCGCGGCGCTCGGTTTCGGCCTGCAGCCAGGCCCAGGCTTCCTTTGGGAGCAGGTGTTTCATGGCGGCTATTGTCGGGGATACGGGCGGGGCTCCCTGCGGGCGGGCGGCTTGTGGCGAGGGGGCTTCCTACAATCGGGGCATGAAATCGACCGCCTACACCCGCGCCCAGGCGCTGCCCGCCATCCTCTCGCAACGCATCGCCATCCTCGATGGCGCCATGGGCACCATGATCCAGCGCTTCAAACTCGACGAGGCGCAGTACCGGGGCGAGCGGTTCAAGGACTTCCACAAGGATGTCAAGGGCAACAACGAGTTGCTGAGCCTCACGCGGCCGGACGTGATCACCGACATCCACGAGAGCTACCTCGCCGCGGGTGCCGACCTGATCGAGACCAACACCTTCGGCGCCACCTCGATCGCGCAGGAGGACTACGACATGGCCCACCTCGCGCGCGAGATGAACCTCGCCTCGGCCCGCCTCGCCCGCGCCGCCTGCGACAAGTTCAGCACACCCGACAAGCCGCGCTTCGTCGCCGGCGCCCTGGGCCCGACGCCCAAGACCGCCAGCATCAGCCCCGACGTGAACGACGCCGGTGCCCGCAACGTGACCTTCGAGCAACTGCGCGCCGCCTACTACGAACAGGTGGAAGCGCTGGTCGAGGGCGGGGCCGACGTGCTGCTGGTCGAAACCATCTTCGACACGCTCAACGCCAAGGCCGCGCTGTTTGCCATCGACGAGTATTTCGAGGCCAGCGGCGAGCGCCTGCCCGTCATCATCAGCGGCACCGTGACCGACGCCTCGGGCCGCATCCTCAGCGGCCAGACCGTCACCGCCTTCTGGGCCAGCGTGCGCCACATCCAGCCCCTGGCCGTGGGCCTGAACTGCGCGCTGGGCGCCACGCTCATGCGCCCCTACATCCAGGAACTGGCCAAGGTCGCGGGCGACACCTTCATCAGCTGCTACCCCAACGCCGGCCTGCCCAACCCCATGAGCGACACCGGCTTCGACGAAACGCCCGACGTCACCAGCCGCCTGCTGCGCGAGTTCGCCGCCGAGGGGCTGGTGAACATCGTGGGTGGCTGCTGTGGCACGACGCCGCAGCACATCGGGGCGATTCACGACGCGGTGGCGAGCCAGGCGCCGCGTGGTCTCCAGCGCGCGGTGTTCTACAGGGAAGCGGCCTGAGCACGATCTTCAGGAAAATCCTGAAGGTCTTTCAGTTTGTGGGGCTGGGCGTCCTCCCCCACAATCGTGTCTCCCATCAAGGGGAGTAACCATCCCGCCACCGGCCACATTGCCGGCCTCCGGCGGGTGGGGTTTCCGTCAGTACGCGGCCCGATCCTTCAGGAAAAGGCCGCCGGAAACCCCGGGTCGGGCGCCATGCCCGGTTCCGGCCAGACCTTGGAGGGTGTTTGTTCATCAACACCGTCCGTTCAGAAAAGGTCTTGTCATTCATGGAAACCATCGCGCCCCTGTGGCTCTGGCTGGTGTTCGTCGGCTTCGTGCTGGCGGCGCTGTTTGTCGATTTCGTCGTGCTCAAGAAGCAGGGCGCCCACGCGGTGGGCGTGAAGGAGGCGGTCAACTGGTCGCTGATCTGGGTGGGTCTGAGTTTTCTGTTCAACGGCCTGCTGTGGTGGGCGGTGAAGGACAGCACGGGCTCCACCGATCTGGCGAACCAGAAGTCGCTGGAGTTCCTGACCGGCTACCTGATCGAGAAGAGCCTGGCGGTGGACAACATCTTTGTCTTCCTGCTGATCTTCAGCTACTTCGCGGTGCCGCCGACCTACCAGAAGCGGGTGCTGATGATCGGCATCATCGGCGCCATCGTGCTGCGCACGGTGATGATCCTGGTGGGCGGCTGGCTGCTGGCCCAGTTCCACTGGATCCTGTATGTGTTCGGCGCCTTCCTGATCCTCACCGGCGTGAAGATGTGGCGCGGGGCGGGCGATGAGCCGGCGCTGAACGACAACCCGGCCCTGAAGCTGCTGCGCAGGCTGCTGCCCGTCAGCAAGCACTACGACGGTGAGAAGTTCTGGACGATGGAGAACGGCAAGAAGATCGCCACCCCGCTGCTGATGGTGATCGCCATGGTGGGCCTGACGGACGTGATTTTTGCCGTGGACTCGATCCCCGCCATCTTCGCCATCACCAAGGACCCGTTCATCGTGCTGACCAGCAACGTGTTCGCCATCCTGGGCCTGCGCGCCATGTTCTTCCTGCTGCAGGCCGCGGCCAGCCGCTTCCACCTGCTGAACTACGGCCTGGCCGTGATCCTGGTGTTCATCGGCAGCAAGATGGTGCTGATCGACATCTTCAAGATCCCGGTGGCGGTGTCACTGGGTGTGGTGATCGGCATCCTGGCGATCACCATGGTCTGGAGTGCGAAGACGGCGCCGAACACCTGAAGCTTCCGGGCGTGGGCGGATCCTGGGTGCCGCCCGGTGCAGTCAAGCGTGTCCGGTGCCGTGTGCAGCACACCGGGGGGATAAGCGGGTGTTGTCGTGGGAGGCGCCGAGGATGGACTTTCATGGCTGCTTTGGCACATCGATTGCTTGTGCTGAGCATGCACGTCGACACCCATGCGCAGTTCCGCCACCCGCAGGCCCCGCCGGCCGAGGCCTGGCGCGACCCGCTGGCGCTGTTGCTCGGATCCACGGGCGAAGGCATCTACGGCGTCGACCTCGACGGAGCTTGTGTCTTCATCAACCCGGCCGGTGCGCGCCTGATCGGCTTCGAGCCCGAAGAGCTGATCGGGCTCAACATGCACGATCTCACGCACCACTCCCGCCCCGACGGCAGCGCCTACCCGGAGGCGGAGTGCCCGATCTTCAACGCCTTCCGCCAGGGCCTGCCCTGCCGGATCGACAGCGAGGTGTTCTGGCGCCGCGACGGCACGGCCTTTCCGGTCGAGTATTCCAGCCACCCCATCGTGGAACACGGCCAGGTGCTCGGCGCGGTGATCACCTTCGTGGACATCACCGAGCGCCGCCGCGCCGCCGACGCGCTGCAGCGCGCCAAAGACCAGCTGGAAGAAAAAGTAAGTGAACGCACGCTCGCGCTGGCTACCGCTTTGAAACAGGTGCGCGAGCTGGCCGCCTGGTCGGAATCCGTGCGCGAGGACGAGCGCACGCGCATCGCCCGCGAGGTGCACGACGAGCTCGGCAGCCTGCTGGTGGCGCTGAAGATGGACGTCAACTGGATGGACAAACGCCTGGCCGAGCAGGCGCAGCGCAGCGCCGACGCGGCCGAAGACATGCGCACGCGCATGCGCTGCAAGTGCCAGAACATGAGCCGTCTGATCGAGAACGCGGTCGACAACGTGGGCCGCATCATCACCGACCTGCGCCCCAGCATCCTCGACCACCAGGGCCTCTGGGCAGCGCTGGAGTGGCAGGCGCAGGAGTTCGTGGCCTCGGCCGAGCTCGCACTGGAATGGTGCATGGACGTGGACGACGCGCCCGACCCGCCCGAGCCGCTGGCCATGGCGGTGTTCCGCATCTTCCAGGAGATGCTGAGCAATGTGGGCCGGCACGCGCGCGCGCAGCACCTGCGTGTGGCGATCCAGGTGACTGGCGGCGAGCTGTCGCTGCTGGTGCAGGACGACGGCGTGGGCGCACCCGCGCTCGCCTTCGAAGCGGCGGACGCTTATGGCGTGATGGGTATGCGCGAGCGCGCGCGCCACTTCGGCGGCCGCATCGACATCGCCAGCGCGCCGGGCGAGGGCACGCGCATGTGCCTCACGCTCGCCCTGCCGCAGAGGGAGCGTCCATGAATGCAGAACCCGACGTGATCGTCGACACCCTCCGCGTGCTGATCGGCGACGACCACCGTATCGTGCGCGAGGGGCTCAAGCAGATCCTGGCCGATGCACCCGACGTGATGGTGGTGGCCGAGGCGCAGAGCGGTCCCGAGGTGCTGGAGCAGGTGGCTGCGTTGCAGGGCCGCACCGGGCTGGACCTGGTGCTGCTCGACATCGCGCTGCCCGGCATCGACGGGCTCGACGTGCTGCAGGCGCTCAAGCGTGAGCACCCGAAGCTGCCGGTGCTGATGCTCAGCACCTACCCCGAGAAGCAGTACGCCGTGCGCTGCATCAAGCTCGGCGCCAGCGGCTACCTGAACAAGAGCGCCGATCCGGACGACATGCTGGCCGCGGTGCGCAAGGTGGCTGCGGGTGGGGTGTTCCTCACGTCCACCACGGCCGAAGCCCTGGCCGCCGCTGTGGGCCAGAGCGGTGCCCACGCCGGGCCCGAGGCGCTGTCGCACCGCGAGCACCAGGTCTACCGCCTGCTCACGCAGGGGCAGACCGTGAGCGAAATTGGTGCGCAGCTCGGTCTGGCGCCCAACACGGTGAGCACTTACCGGGCGCGCATCCTGAAAAAGCCCGGCACCAAGAACGATGTGGAGCTCGCGCTCTACGCCGAGCGCCACGCGCGCGTGAAAAACAGCACCTGAAAGCGACACGGGCCGGGCGATTTGTAGGGGCAGCCCTACACGGGGTCGGTCCCGCATCCACGAAATGCGGCAAGGCGCCGGA
>JAHIQV010000019.1 GCA_018903185.1 Gammaproteobacteria bacterium
CCGGCGATGGACTGGAACACCAGGTCCACCGGGGCGCCCAGCTGCATGGCCTGCATGGTGTTGGTGACGTGGGTGAGCACGCAGGTCTGGGTGGGGATGGCGCCGCGCGCCAGCACCTCGGCCAGCAGGTGGTTCAGCCGCACCAGGTCGGGCACGCTGTCGGACACCGGGTTGATGCCGACCACCGCGTCGCCCGCGCCGTGCATCAGGCCGTCGATCATGCTGGCGACGATGCCGGCGGGGTCGTCGGTGGGGTGGTTGGGCTGCAGCCGCACCGAGAGGTGACCACGCAGGCCCTGGGTGTTGCGAAAGCGGGTGATCACCTCGCAGCGGCGCGCCACCAGCATCAGATCCTGGTTGCGCATGAGCTTGCTCACGGCGGCAACCATCTCGGGCGTGAGGCCGGGGGCGAGCCGGCGCAGCGCCTCGGGCGTGGCCCGTTCGCCGAGCAGCCAGTCGCGAAAACCGCCCACGGTGAGCGATGCCACCGGGGCGAAGGCGGCGGCGTCGTGGCTGTCGATGATCAGTCGGGTGACTTCGTCGTCTTCGTAGGGCACCAGCGCCTCGCTCAGGAAGCGCGCGAGCGGCACGTCGGCCAGCACCCAGCGAGCGGCCACGCGCTCCTGCTCGGTGGCGGCGGCCAGGCCGGCCAGGCAGTCGCCCGAGCGCAAGGGCGTGGCCTTGGCCATGACCTCGCGCAGGTTCTCGAAACGGTAGGCGCGCTGCCCCAGGGTGGTGCCCAGACTCACGGATGCATCCTTTCAGCCGGCGGGGGTGATGCGTTCTAGTCTAGCCACCACAACCGCCGAGCATTCATTCCACCACGCCCAGCATGGCATCCATCGGGCGGCATCGCGTTGCGCGGAACCGATCCGGAAGTGGCCGCAGGCCAGTGTCATCAGGCCCAGGATCAGCACCGAGAGCATGGCGTTGAAGTTCACCACCGCGAACAGACACACCAGGCCGCAGACCAGGGCAATCGCCGGGAACAGCGGGTGGAACGGCGCGCGGAACGGGCACTCCAGCAGGGGCCCGCTGGCGCGCAGCTTGAACAGCGAGGCCATGGTCACGGTGTTGGCGGTGAGCGGCAGGCCGCCGAAGCTGACCCATTCGTCGCTGAACACGGCGATCACGCCGCCGCCCACCACCATCTTCATGGCCGGTGGGGCGAAAACAAACTCCACCAGCGTGGCGAACCCCGCGATGAAGCCGCCGGTGGGGCCCAACGCGCGCCGGGCGTGGGCGAACGGGCCGCCGGCGTGGGGGATGGCGGTGGACAGCTCGGTGAAGTTGAAGATGAAGGCGGTGTGCATCAGCACCACGAACACCGTGGCCAGCAGGAAGCCCAAGGTGCCGGCAGGACGTGGTGCACCGCGTGCGCACACTGGTCTGAGCTGGCCTGACTAAAATCAATTATTATTTAACCAATATCATTTTTTGTTGAAATGATTTAAACAATGGCCGGACGGCGGCAGACTCCGGGCCATGACCGATGCACCCCCCCGTGACGGGTGCCGGCGAACGCCACCGAGAACCGCCATGACCCTGAGTTTCCCCACCTTCTCCGCCGGCATGCTGCTGAGCATGTCCCTGATCATGGCCATCGGGCCACAGAACGCGCACGTGCTGCGCATGGGCCTGCAGCGCCAGCACCTGTGGCTCACGGTGGCCGTGTGCGCCGTGGCCGACATCGTGCTCATCTCGCTCGGCGTGCTCGGCCTGGCGCAGTTGGGTGGCCTGAGCGACAAGCTGCTGGGCGCGCTGGTGGGCGCAGGCATGCTGTTCCTCGGCGTCTACGGCTGGAAGGCGTTCCAGCGTTTCCTGAAACCGCAGGCCCCGGCCTCGCTGGATGACGAACCCGGTGTGCAGCGCCGCGCACCAGCGCCCGTGACACGGCGCCAGGCGGTGCTCTCGGCGCTGGCCTTCTCGGTGCTCAACCCGCACGCCTGGCTCGATACCGCCGTGCTCATCGGCAGCGCCTCGCTGGCCTATGGTCAGGGCAGCACCACCTTTGGCCTGGGTGCGGCCGCCGGCTCGGTGGTGTGGTTCGTTGTGCTCGGCGCTGCCGCCTTCTGGCTGGGCCGCCGCCTCAATTCGCTGCACATCTGGCGCTTGCTGGACGGCGCCGTGGCGCTGATGATGTGGGGCACGGCCGCGTGGCTTCTGACCAGCCTGTTTTGAGATCCCCACCATGACCGCCACCCGCACCGCCGACGCCCCCGTCACCATCTTCGGCCCGGACTTTCCGTTTGCCTTCGACGACTGGATCACCCACCCGCAGGGGCTGGGCGAGCTGCCGCCCGAGCGCCTGGGCAGCGAGGTCGCCATCGTGGGCGCGGGCATGGCCGGCATGGTGGCCGCCTACGAGCTGATGAAGCTGGGCCTCAAGCCCGTGGTCTACGAGGCCTCGCGCATGGGCGGGCGGCTGCGCTCGCAGCCGTTTGAAGGCGGCCAGGGTGTGGTGGCCGAGCTCGGCGGCATGCGCTTTCCGGCGTCGAGCACGGCGTTTTTCCACTACGTGAACCGGCTCGGCCTGCAGACCCGGCCCTTCCCCAACCCGCTCACCCCCGCCGCCGGCTGCACCGTGATCGATCTCGAAGGCCAGACACACTGGGCGCGCCACCTGGCCGACCTGCCGCCGCTGTTTGCCGAGGTGGCCGAGGCCTGGACCCGCGCGCTCGAAGACGGCGCCGGGTTCAGCGGCCTGCAGCAGGCGCTGCGCGAACGTGACGTGCCGCGCCTGAAAACCCTGTGGGACCGCCTGGTGCCGCTGTGGGACGACCGCACGTTTTACGATTTCGTGGCGCAGTCACCGGCGTTTGCCGCGCTCTCGTTCCGCCACCGCGAGGTGTTTGGCCAGGTGGGTTTTGGCACCGGTGGCTGGGACTCGGACTTCCCCAACTCGATGCTGGAGATCCTGCGCGTGGTGTTGACCGGCTGCGATGAAGACCAGCACCTGATCGTGGGCGGCGCCCAGCAGGTGCCCGTGGGCCTGTGGCACCACGCGCCCGCCGCACACGAACTGCGCCACTGGCCAGCCGGCACCACGCTGGCCAGCCTGCACCAGGGCGCGCCGCGACACGGCGTGACCGCCATCACGCGCGCACCCGACGGCCAGCTCGCGCTGACCGACACCTGGGGCAACACGCGTCACTACCCGGCCGCGCTCACCACCTGCCAGAGCTGGCTGCTGACCACGCAGATCGCGGTCGAAGAAACCCTGTTTTCGCAGAAGCACTGGATGGCGCTGGACCGCA
>JAHIQV010000183.1 GCA_018903185.1 Gammaproteobacteria bacterium
CACCAGTGGGCCGGCATCCAGCCGGACGTGATGCCGCTGGCCAAGGGCCTGGGCTCGGGTGTGCCGATCGGCGCGGTGGTGGCCGGCCCGAAAGCCGCGAACATCTTTGCGCCGGGCAACCACGGCACCACTTTCGGCGGCAACCCGCTGGCCATGCGTGCCGGGGTGGAAACCATCCGCATCATGGAAGAAGAAGGCCTGCTGGAGAACGCGGCCACCGTGGGCGCCCACCTGCGCGGCCAGCTCGAAGCCGCCCTGCTGGGCAAGCCGGGCGTGAAGGACATCCGCGGCCAGGGCCTGATGATCGGCATCGAGCTGGACAAACCCTGCGGCGTGATCACCCAGCGCGCGGCCGACGCCGGCCTGCTGCTGTCGGTCACGGCCGACAGCGTGATCCGCCTGGTGCCACCGCTGATCATGACCACCGCCGAGGCCGACGAAGTCTGCGCCATCCTGTTGCCGATCATTGCTGCTTTCCTGGCAGAAAACACATGAACCTCCGCCACTACCTCCAGTTCAAGGACCTGAGCGCCGACGAGTACGCCTACCTGCTCACGCGCGCCGCCTTCATCAAGGCCAAGTTCAAGGCCGTCGAAAAGCACCAGCCCTTCGCCGACCCCGACCGCACCCTGGCCATGATCTTCGAGAAGGCCAGCACGCGCACCCGCGTGAGCTTCGAGGCCGGCATGTACCAGCTCGGCGGCTCGGTGGTGCACCTGACCACGGGCGACAGCCAGCTTGGCCGCGCCGAACCGATTGAAGACAGCGCCAAGGTCATCAGCCGCATGGTCGATCTGGTGATGATCCGCACCTACGAGCAGAGCAAGCTGGAGCGCTTCGCCGAGCACTCGCGCGTGCCCGTCATCAACGGCCTGACCAACGAGTTCCACCCCTGCCAGATCCTGGCCGACCTGTTCACGATGGTCGAGTACCGACCGGCCGCCAGCGGCAACCCGCTGGACGCCCTCAAGGGCAAGGTCGTGGCCTGGGTCGGCGACGGCAACAACATGGCCAACACCTGGCTGCAGGCGGCCGAGCTGCTGGGCTTCACCGTGCATGTGAGCACACCCAGCGGCTACGAGGTCGACCCGAAGCTTGCCGGCGTCTCCAACCCGGCCTGCTACAAGGTGTTCAAGGACCCGAAGGAAGCCTGCAAAGGCGCCGACCTGGTGACCACCGACGTGTGGACCAGCATGGGCTACGAGGCCGAAAACGAGGTGCGCCGCGCCGCCTTCGCGCAGTGGTGCGTGGACGAAGCCATGATGGCCGTGGCCCAACCCGACGCGCTCTTCATGCACTGCCTGCCCGCGCACCGCGGTGAAGAGGTGAGCGCCGAAGTGATCGACGGCCCGCAGAGTGTGGTGTGGGACGAGGCAGAGAACAGGATGCATGCGCAGAAGGCGCTGATGGAGTACCTGCTGCTGGGGCGCCTGGCCTGAAGCGCCGGGCCTGCGCTGCGTGACCATGGGCACCTGTACATCGTGCGGGGCCTGCTGCGCGAGCTTTCGCGTGGACTTCTCGGTCTGCGAGACGCAGGCCGAAGGGGGCAGCGTGCCCGACGGGCTCACCGTCACGGTCACCGACACCATCAGCCGCCTGCGCGGCACAGATCATGGGCAACCCCGTTGCGCTGCGCTCTCGGGCCGCATCGGCGAACGAGCCACGTGCGGCATCTACGAGTGGCGACCCAACCCCTGCCGCGAGTTCGAAGAAGGCAGCGACGCCTGCGGCCAGGCGCGCCGCCGCCATGGTCTGCCACCGCTGGGTGAATCGCCGCAACACTGAAAGAACATGCAAGCCCTGCTCGACACCATCGCCACGATGGCCATGCCCACCGATGCCCAGCGCCTCTTCCACGGCCGGGGCGGCCTGCACCCGGGCTGTGAAGCCTGGACGCTGGATGCGTACCCGCCGGTGTGGGTGCTGACCCGATTTGGCGAAGCCAGCGACGACGAACTGGCCACGGTGTCGGCCGCCCTCGCCGCGCGCCAAGAACAGCTCGCGCCCGGTGAGCCGCTGAACTGGGTGTTCCAGAGCCGGCACGAAGGTCGCAGCGAAACCCGCCTGATGGCCGGCAGCGTGCCCGAGCCCCACGTGGTGAGCGAACGCGGCGCGCGCTACCTGGTGCACGTGCTCAAAGGGCAGAACCACGGCCTGTTCCTCGACATGGCCGAAGGGCGCCAGTGGGTGCGCGAACACGCCGCGGGCGCCAAGGTGCTCAACCTGTTTGCCTACACCTGCGCTTTCTCGGTGGCGGCGCTGCAGGGCGGTGCGAAGCAGGTGGTCAACGTGGACATGAGCGCGGGGGCCATCGCCATCGGGCAACAGAACCACGCGCTCAACGGCCTGCAGGCCGGCGCCAGCTTCCTGGCCCACGACATTTTCAAGACCTGGGGCAAGCTCACACGATCCGGGCCCTACCACCTCATCGTCGTGGACCCGCCGAGCTACCAGAAAGGCAGCTTTGTCGCCACGAAGGATTACGTTCGACTCATGCGCCGCCTGCCGGACCTGCTGCGGCCCAACGGCGAGTTGCTGCTGTGTCTGAACGCACCCGAGCTGGATACCGCGTTTCTGCAGGACCAGATGCGCGAAGCCGCGTCCGAACTGGTGTTTGTTGAACGCCTGCCCAACCCGGCCAGCTTCGCCGACGTGTCGCCCGAGCGCGCCCTCAAGGTGCTGCGCTACCGGGCGCCCGGGCTGCTGGATGCGCCCCGCGTTCAGACCCGGGGTTTGCCGGACGGGCAACCCGAGCAGGCCGAACAGGCACCACACGCGCCCGGCGGCTGACCGTCCGCGGTGTTCCCGCTGGCCGCGCCCGCCCGACCCCGCTGCAGCCAGCGCCGCAGGCTCGGCCGCAGCACATACCCCAGCGCCACCAGAACACACACGCCGGCGATGAAGCCCTGAACGCTCATGTTGCGCCCCAAGCCCCGGCGACCCGGTAGGTGGTCCAGGCCATCAGGTAAGCCAGTGCAAACAGGTAGGCCGCCACGCCCAGAGCGTGGCGCCAGTGACCGGTTTCACGCCGCACGGCGGCCAGCGTAGCCACACACTGCGGCGCATAGACAAACCACACCAGCAAGGCCAGCGCCGTGGGCAGGGTCCATTGTTCGGCGATCAGGGCGCCGAGCGCCTCGTGCACCTGGTCGCCTTGCGCGGACAGGGCGTAGACCGTGCCCAGGGCCGCCACCACGACCTCGCGCGCCGCCATTGCCGGGATCAGCGCCACCACGATGCGCCAGTCAAAACCCAGCGGCGCAAACAAGGGTTCCAGCAGGCCACCCAGGCGGCCGGCAAAGCTGTGCGCCACGGCTGACCCGGTGAAGCCTTCGGGGGCCGCCGGATAGCTGGAGAGAAACCACAGCAGCACCATGAGCGCCAGGATGATGCCGCCGACCCGGCGCACAAAAATCAGCCCCCGCTCCCAGAGACCACGCGCGATGTTGCGCGCGCTCGGCCAGCGGTAGGCCGGCAGCTCCATCAGCAGCGGCGTGGGCTGCCCCTTGCCGCTGTGGCGCGACACCACATAAGCCACGAACATCGCGCTGACGATGCCCATGACGTACAGCGCGAACAGCACGAGCCCTTGCAGGTTGAACAGCCCACCCACCGTGCGCTGCGGGATGAAGGCGCCGATCAACAAGGCGTACACCGGCAACCGCGCCGAGCAGGTCATCAGCGGTGCCACCAGGATGGTCAGCCAGCGGTCGCGCCAGTGGGTGATGGTGCGCGTGGCCATGATGCCGGGCACGGCGCAGGCAAAGCTGGACAGCAGCGGAATGAAGGAACGGCCCGAAAGCCCCACCAGACCCATCCAGCGGTCCATGAGGAAGGCCGCGCGCGGCAGATAACCCGAATCCTCCAGCACGAAGATGAAAAAGAACAGGATCAGGATCTGCGGCAGAAACACCAGCACACCGCCCACGCCCGCGATCACGCCATCGACCAGCAGGCTGCGCAACGGGCCGTCGCTCATGCGCGTGGCCACCTGCTCGCCCACCAAACCGATGCCGGCCTCGATCGCGTCCATCGGCC
This sequence comes from Gammaproteobacteria bacterium, assembly GCA_018903185.1. Classification (GTDB taxonomy): domain Bacteria; phylum Pseudomonadota; class Gammaproteobacteria; order Burkholderiales; family Burkholderiaceae_C; genus Hydrogenophaga. The sequence goes on from JAHIQV010000183.1 coordinate 4,039, forward strand.
AGGCCGCCCAGGCGAACACCGCCTGGAACATGAACAGCAGCAACAGCGCCAGCAAGGCCATGCCCCACAGCGGGTGCAGCGCAAAGCGGTCGATGCGGTCGCTCAGGCCCCAGCGCTTGGCGGGGGCCTGCAGGGTCAGCGCCAGCAGTTCGCGCACCCGCTGGTTGAGCGCCACCGGGTCCACCACGCCGGCGTCGGCCGCGGCAGGCAACGGCGTCGGAAGCCCCTGGGTGAACAACGCGTCCAGCTGCTCCAGCAAGGCGCGCGCACCGTCTTTCTGCACGCTCACCGCGGACACCACCGGCATGCCCAGTTCCGCGGCCAGCGCCACCGTGTCGATGCGCATGCCCTGCGCCTGCGCCACGTCGGCCATGTTGAGAACCAGCACCATGGGCAGTCCCAGCGCCTGGGCTTCCAGCACCAGCCGCAGGTTGAGCTGCAGGTGCGTGGCATCGACCACGCACACCAGCAGGTCGGGCCGCGCTTCGCCGTCCAGCCGCCCCTGCACCACGTCGCGCGTGACCTGCTCGTCCTGGCTCAGCGGGTCCAGGCTGTAGGTGCCGGGCAGGTCCAGCAGTTGCGCGCGCCGGCCCAACGGCGTGGTCAGCCAGCCCTGTTTGCGTTCGACGGTCACACCCGCGTAGTTGGCCACCTTCTGCCGGTGGCCGGTGAGCAGGTTGAACAGCGCGGTCTTGCCGCAGTTCGGGTTGCCGAGCAGGGCCAGGCGTGGAGCCGCTGTGCTCATTGGGAAGCCTCCGTGCTGCGCACTGCGGCGCGAGCTGGCTTGGGGCGGCCCGGCGCGGCGCTCATACTTTTACGGCCCAGCGCACCTGCAGCAACGCCGCTTCGTGGGCGCGCAAGGCGAAGGTGGACTGCCCCACGCGCACCGCGATCGGCCCGCCGCGCAGCCAGCCCCGCGACACCACCCGCACCGACTCGCCGGGCAGGAACCCGATCTCGGCCATCCGGCGCAAGGTCTTGCGGCTGTCCTCGTCGCGCGCCGGAGCGAAGGCCTGCAACACGCCCGGCGTGTGCAGAGGCCCCTGGTGCAAAGCGCTCACCGGATCGGCAGGCGCCAGATCATCGTCAACAGGCAAAGGCCAGGAAACCGCTTGGGGTGTGGAGAGGGACACGGTCACATCCATGAATGAAAAGAAGTGAGCAGAGCGTACACAAACGAGATTGGTTCTCATTTGCTTTAAATCAAGCTTTCACAAAAACCTGAACCGGCACAGGGCATCCGTCCGGCGGTGTGAATCCATTATTTTGTTTAGGCCTAAAATAATTTCTCTCCGTTGGAAATAACCGACACCATGGTTTTTTCACCGGTGCTACCTTCGCCGGACCATGAAAAAGCTCTGGGACATTTCCCCTCCCGTCAACGCCAGCACGCCGGTTTTCCCGGGCGATACGGCCTACGCCCAGCAGTGGGTGGCCCGCATCGAACCCGGCTGCCCGGTCAACGTGAGCGCCATCACGCTCTCGCCCCACGTGGGCGCACACGCCGACGCCCCGCTGCACTACGACCCTTCTGGCGCCGCCATCGGCGCGGTCGAGCTCGACGCCTTTCTCGGCCCCTGCCGCGTGATCCACGCCATCGGTTGCGGCCCGCTGGTGCGGCCGGAACACCTGGCGCATGCACTCGACCAGTTGCCGCCTCGCGTGCTGGTGCGCGTGTACCGGCTTCAGCCCCAAGACCGCTTTGACAACGCCCTGCCGGCTTTTGCCCCGGAAACGGTTTCACTGCTGGCCGACCGCGGCGTGAAGCTCATCGGCATCGACAGCGCCAGCATCGACCCCGCCGACAGCAAGACGCTGGAGAGCCACCAGGTGATCCGCCGCCGCGGCCTGCGCGTGCTGGAAAACCTGCTGCTCGACGACGTGCCCGAAGGCGACTACGAGCTCATCGCCCTGCCCCTGAAGCTGACCACCGCCGACGCCAGCCCGGTGCGTGCCGTGCTTCGTGAACTGTGATTTCCCCAGGAGACAAAAACCCATGACCACCCAGCAAGACTGCATCGCCCTCGACGCGCAAGACCCGCTGCGCGACCTGCGCAAGCTCTTCACCCTCCCCGAAGCCACCATCTACCTCGACGGCAACTCGCTCGGCGTGATGCCCGCCGCCGCCCCGGCCCGCGTGGCCGACGTCGTGACCCGCGAGTGGGGCACCGACCTGATCCAGAGCTGGAACAAGAACGGCTGGTTCGCCATGCCGCAGAAGGTGGGCGACAAGATCGCACGCCTGATCGGCGCCGCACCGGGCACCGTGGTCGCGACCGACAGCACCTCGGTCAACCTGTTCAAGGTGCTGAGCGCGGCGATGAACATCGTGGCCACTGACGCGCCGCAGCGCAAGCAGATCGTGAGCGAACGCAGCAACTTCCCCACCGACCTCTACATCGCCGAAGCCCTGTGCAAGCAACACGGCATGGAGCTGGTGCTGGTGGAGCCGGAAGACATGGCCGCCTCGCTCACCGCGAACGTGGCCATCCTCATGCTCACGCACGTGAACTACCGCACCGGCGCCATGCACAACATGGCCGCCGTGACCGCCGCGGCGCATGCCGAAGGCATCCTGACCGTGTGGGACCTGGCGCACAGCGCGGGCGCGGTTCCAGTCGACCTGAATCAGGCCCGGGCCGACTTCGCCGTTGGCTGCGGCTACAAATACCTCAACGGCGGCCCCGGCGTCCCCGCCTTCGTGTGGGTGAACACCCAACACGCCGACCGCTTCTGGCAACCGCTGGCCGGCTGGTGGGGCCACGCCACGCCGTTCGATTTCACGCCCGACTACCGACCCGCCCCCGGCATCACGCGCTACCAGTGCGGCACCCAGCCCATGATCAGCCTGGCCGCGCTGGAATGCGGCGTGGACACGCTGCTGGCCGCCGAGGCCCAAGGTGGCATGGCCGCGCTGCGCAGCAAGTCGTTGGCGTTGACCGACCTGTTCATCCAGCTCGTCGAAGAACGCTGCGCGGGTCATGGCCTGGGTCTGGCGACGCCGCGCGAACATGCGCAGCGCGGTTCACAGGTGTGCCTCACCCGGGACGAAGGTGCCTACGCCATCGTGCAGGCGCTGATCGCGCGCGGCGTGGTGGGCGACTTCCGCGCCGGCGATGGGGGTCTCCACAAGGACATCCTGCGCTTCGGCTTCACGCCGCTGTACATCGGCTTCGAGGACGTGTGGAACGCGGTCGAGCAGTTGAAGCAGGTGCTCGAAACAGCGGAGTGGCAACGCCCCGAGTTCAACCGCAAACACGCCGTCACCTGAACCGGAGCACCCCATGGCCTGCCCATACCACGACACCCCCGCGTCCCCCACCGAAGCCATCGTCGCCGAGGAAAAAGCCCAGCTCGATTTCAGCAACGACATGAGCTATGGCGACTACCTGCAGCTCGACGCCATCCTGGGCGCGCAGAAACCGCTCTCGCCCGCGCACGACGAGTTGCTGTTCATCGTGCAGCACCAGACCAGCGAACTCTGGATGAAGCTCATGCTGCACGAGCTCACGGCCGCGATCCGCAACATCGCGGCCAACGAACTGAACCCTGCGTTCAAGCAGATGGCCCGCGTCTCCAAGATCATGGAGCAGCTGGTGCACGCCTGGGACGTGCTGGCCACCATGACGCCGCCCGAATACAGCGCCATCCGCCCTTACCTCGGCCATTCCAGCGGTTTCCAGAGCTTCCAGTACCGCTGCATCGAGTTCGCGATGGGCAACAAGAACGCCGCCATGCTCAAGCCCCATGCGCACAGCCCCGAGCGGCTGGCGCTGGTGCAGGCGGCCTACGAAGCCCCGTCGCTGTACGACGAGGCCCTGCGCCTGCTGGCGCGCCGCGGCATCGCCGTGCCGGCGAGCCACACCCAGCGCGACTGGACCCAGCCGTACGAGGCCAGCGACACGGTGAAACAGGCCTGGCTGCAGGTCTACCGCAACCCCAAGGAACACTGGGACCTGTACCAGCTCGGCGAAGAACTCACCGACCTCGAAGACGCCTTCCGCCTCTGGCGCTTCCGCCACGTGACCACGGTCGAACGCGTGATCGGCTTCAAGCGCGGCACCGGCGGCACGGGCGGGGTGAGCTACCTGCGCAAGATGCTGGACGTGGTGCTGTTCCCGGAAATCTGGACATTGCGCACGGAGCTTTGATGTGCTTCGTCACCGGCGGTTGGTCGCCCACCGCAGACCACCGCTCGATCAACTGAAAACCGCGCTCGCGCCGCCACCGTCATCGGCTGCCCGGCGCAGCCTGTTTCAGCAGTTGCCCTTCTTGGCCTGGCCAGGGGGACAGAACTTGCCGCCACTCTTGCCCGGGGGGCCAGGGTCGACAACCACCGAACCGGATGGGGTGTAGACAGCGCAGCCAGCGAGCGAAGCGGCAACAACCAACAGTGCAATGAACGCTTTCATTCAATTCCTTAAAGTGAAGTCATGCGGTGGAGTCTATGCGCTGGGCGCCCAGCGCAGCATGACCCGTGAAACACTTGGGAATGGCAGGCCATCCGGCCGTGTTCAGTGACGGCGCAATGCATTCGACTCCGGCATGATGAATCCATGGTCACCATCACCCTGCCCGACCTGCGCCGCTACGCCATCGCCCGCAGCCTGTTCACGCCCACCACCCTGCCCAAGGCCATCGAGCGGCTGGGTTTTGTGCAGGCCGACCCGATCCGCTCACCCGCCCGCGCGCAGGACCTGACACTGCGCCACCGGGTCAAGGCGTACCGGGTGGGCGACCTGGAGCGGCACTACCCGCGGCTGGCGGTGGAGGAAGATTTTTTCGTCAACTACGGCTTCGTCACACCCGCGCTGCATGCCCGCATGCACCCACGCACCGCGCCCACCGAATGGACCCCCGAACGTTTGGCGCAGGCCCAGGCGGTCTGGTCCTTCGTACAGGCGCGCGGCGAAGTCCACCCGCGCGAGGTGGACACGCATTTCGCGCACGGCCACACCACCAACGGTTTCGGTGGCCAGTCCAAGGCCAGCACCCAGTTGCTCGACGGCATGCACTACCGCGGCTGGCTGCGCGTGGCCCGGCGCGAGAACGGCACCCGGCTGTACGCGGTGCACACCCCGCAGGAAGCACCTGCCGACGTGCCCGCCACGCTGGACGCGCTGGTAGACACCCTGGTGGCGAAATACGCCCCGCTGCCCTCGCCCGGCCTGCGCCTGCTGGTGGGCCGTCTGCTCTATCACGCCGTGCCGCAATGGAAGGACCAGTTGCGCCCGGCGCTGCTGCGGGCCTGCGCCCGGCTGCCGCACGCCGAAGTGGGCGGCACGACCTGGTACTGGCCCGGGGAAGAAGACCCGCGCTCGCGCCGCTGGAGAGCGCCCGATGGTGTGCGCCTGCTGGCGCCGTTCGACCCCGTGGTCTGGGACCGCGACCGCTTCGAACGCCTGTGGGCCTGGGCCTACCGCTTCGAGGCCTACACCCCGCCTGCCAAGCGCGTGCGCGGCTACTACGCCATGCCGCTGCTGTGGCGCGACCAGGTCATCGGCTGGGGCAACCTGTCGGTGGTGAATGGGCGGCTGCGTGCAGACCTGGGCTACGTTGACGGGCGGGTACCCAAGGACACCGCGTTCCGCGAAGCGTTGGACGCCGAGCTGTCGGCCATGGCCGCTTGCCTGGGCGTCAATTCGGTTTGATGTTGTTTTTGCGAATGACTTCTGCCATCACAGCCGTATCGGCCTTGATGCGGTTCGCCAGACCTTCGGGCGAGGTGCCCGCCACCTGCCAGCCCTGGGCCAGGATTTTCTGCCGCATCTCGGGCTGGCGCACGATCTCGGCCAGCAGCGTGGCCAGTTGGTTCACATGTGCCTTGGGCAGGCTGTTCGGCGCGGCCACCGCATTCCAGATTTCCAGCTGCAGGTCTTTCACACCGGCCTCGGCCAGGCTCGGCACCTCGGGCACCACGCTGCTGCGCCCGCTGGAGGTGACACCAATGGCCTTGAGCTTGCCCGCGCGCACCTGCGCCATGGCCAGCCCGGGTGGCAGCAGCGACATCTGGATCTGCGCGCCGAGCAGCGCGGTGATGACCTGCGGGTTGCCCGGGTACGGCACATGCAGCGGCGCCATGCCGGCCTTGGCCTTGAGCAGTTCCATGCCCAGATGGGCCACGGTGCCCAGACCCGGGGTGCCGTAGTTCCAGCGGTCACCCGACTGGCGCGCGGCTTCAAAGTACGCGGCGCCGGTGGCCGTGGTGCCCGCGGGCACGGTCAGCACCAGGGGCGAGGTGGCGATCAGCGTGACCGGTGTCAGGTCCTTCAGCGGGTCGTAGTTGATGGCCGGGTTGAGGATCTTGGCAATGGTGAGGTTGCCGTTGATCATGAGTCCGATGGTGTGGTCATCGGTGGCACGGGCCACCAGCGCGGCGGCGATGTTGCCACCCGCACCGACCTTGTTCTCCACCACCACCGGCTGGCCCAGCGCCTGCTGCAGCGGCTCCGCCAGCGCGCGGGCCATCAGGTCGGGCGAGGAGCCGGCAGGGAAACCGACCACGATCTTCAACGGTTTGCTCGGCCATGCGGTCTGGGCGAACACGGTGGGCACACTGCAGGCCATGGCGATGACAGCAGCGATGACATGACGGCGTTGGACGTGGCGCATGCAGCGAATCCTTGAAGTTGAAAACAGGCCCACAGGTTAGCAGCCCGCCCGCCGGCATACCACCAGCACACACCATGGAACCGGCTTCGCCGGGCCACTGGTGTGGTCCCCCTGGGGGGGAAGCCGCGCAGCGGCGCAGGAGGGTTACACCAGCTCGGAGGCTATACCGGTTCCGGCGGCCCGCTGTAGAGCCAGGGGTTGTCCATGAGCCCCTCGCCCATCAGACTCATGGACATGTTGCGCGCCCAGCGCAATGCACCGCTGGCATGGAAGATGGTGCCGTTGCGCTGCGAGCGGTTTTGCACCCGCGCGTTGCGCTGCCAGCGGGTCTGCGCATAACGCGCGAACAGGGCCGGCCAGTCCACGGGCTCGGCCACGGGCTGCGTCTGCAGCAGCCGGCCGAGCGTCCAGGCGTCTTCGATCGCCATGGCCGCTCCCTGCGCGAGGTAGGGTCGCAAGGGGTGTGCGGCATCGCCGAGCAGGGCCACGCGCCCCTGGGCCTGTTCCTGCGCGCTGGCCACGGGTGCGCGGTCGTTCAGTGCCCAGAGTTTCCATTCGGTCACGGCTTCGAGCATGCCCATGAGATCGCTGCACACCGGCCCCAGTGCGCGCTGCAGGTCGGCGCTGCGCGCCGCGTGGCTCCAGCTCTGCGGATCGCTGCCGGGCGGACCGCCATGGCCCTGCCCGAGCACGCCATGCACCACGGCCACAACGTTGAACCACTCCCCGCGCTTGACCGGGTAATGCACCACATGCAGCTGAGGCCCCAGCCAGGCGGTCACGCACGAAGCGCGCAAGGCCGCAGGCAGGTCTGCTGCGCGCACCATGCCGCGGTAGGCCAGGTGGCCACTCACGCGCACCGGGTGGGCGCCCAGCATCTGGGTGCGCACCCGGCTCCACAAACCGTCGGCCCCAACCAGTGCCGCGCCCTGGAACACCGAGTCGTCTTCGCAGGTGGCACGCACCGAGACCTGGGTCGGCTCGTACGCCGTCAAGCGCGCGCCCAGGTGCAGACGCACGGCGTCCTGGCGCTGCACGGCCTGCAACAGCAATTCGTGGAGGTCGGCGCGGTGGATGGTGGCGTAGGGTTGGCCGTAGCGGGCGCGGATCATGGCGCCCAGCCGCAGGCGACCCAGGTGCACGCCCCGGTGGGCGTCACGCACCCGGAGTTCGTCGGGGAAAGCGGCGCGGGCGTGCAATTCGTCGATCAGGCCCCAGTCGTCCAGCACGCGCACCGCGTTCGGACCGAGCTGCAAGCCGGCGCCCACTTCACCCAGGGCACCCGATTGCTCCATCACATCGACCGAGGCACC
>JAHIQV010000184.1 GCA_018903185.1 Gammaproteobacteria bacterium
AGGCTGTTCACGAGCGGGATCACCATGAACAGCAGCGAGGCGTAGACCAGGCCGACCAGAATCGTGGCGTCGTGGTACAGCAGCTCCACCGGCTGGTCCGCCAGACCCACGGCCTGCAGCAGGCTGGAAACCACGCCGGTCTCGCGCAGCAGGATCAGCCAGCCCAGGGTGCGCACCATTTCGCTGACCCAGAACGGCAGCAGGCACAGCACCAGCAGCACCATCTTGAGCCGACCCCGCGCCACCTTGGCGATGTACCAGGCGGCCGGAAACGCCAGCAGCAGCGTGAGCCCGGTGGCCAACACCGAGATGACCGCCGTGCGCACAAAGGTGTTCCAGTACAGCGGCTCGTCGACAAAGGTGCGGTACTGGTCGAGGCTGGCTGCGTACTCCCCCGGTCCCACGCGCGCCTGCAGCGACAGCAGCAGCAACTCCACGTGCGGCAGGATCACCAGGCCCACCAGCCACAGCAGCGCCGGGGCCAGCAGCAGGCCGAGCATCCAGCGGCGGTGCGCGGTGGCGTCGTTCATGGCCTCAAGCCGAAAAACACCAGGCCTGTGCGGGCTGGTAGCCGAAGTGCACGGTCTCGCCAGACTTCAGATCGGCGAGGCGGCCGGTGAGGGGCAGCGCGATGTGCAGCGGCGTCTGGCTCTTGTCTTCGAGCACCAGCACGGTGGAGTTGCCGCCATCAAACAGCACGCTCTGCACGCTCGCGCTCCAGGCCGGTTCACCGGCGGGCAGCTCGCGCGGGCTGCGCCCGATCTCGATGGCCTCGGGACGGATGAACAGGGTGGCCGACTGGCCCACGTCCAGCGCACCCACACGCTGCGACCACAGCCCCAGGCCGCTGGCCGTGCGCAGCAGCACCTGCTCGCCGTTGCGCGTTTCGATGCGCCCTTCGAAGCGGTTGTTGTTGCCCACAAAGCCCGCGACGAACGCGGTCTGCGGCTGGTAGTACAGCTGCTGCGGCGTGCCCAGCTGTTCGAAGCGGCCGTGGTTCATCACCGCGACCTGATCCGACATGACCAGCGCTTCCGACTGGTCGTGCGTGATGTAGACGAAGGTGGTGCCGACCTCGGCCTGGAGTTGCTTGAGCTCCACCTTCATGTGCTCGCGCAGCTTGAGGTCGAGCGCGCCCAAGGGTTCGTCGAGCAGCAGCAGCGCGGGCTCCAGCACCAGGGAGCGCGCGATCGCCACGCGTTGCTTCTGGCCGCCCGAGAGCTGGTGAATGCGCTTGCCTTCGCTGCCCGGCAGGCCGACGCGTTGGAGCATGTCGGTCACCTTGGCCTTGGCGCTGACGCCCTTCACGCCGCGGCGCTCCAGACCGTAGGCGATGTTCTCGCCCACGCTCATCATGGGGAACAGCGCCAGGTGCTGGAACACCATGTTCACCGGGCGCTTGTTGGGCGCGACGCCGCGCATCGACGTGCCCTTGATCACGATGTCGCCGGCATCGGGTTCGATGAAACCCGCGATCATGCGCAGCAGCGTGGTCTTGCCGCAGCCCGAAGGCCCGAGGATGGAGAAGAACGAACCCCGCCGCACGGAAAAGCTCAGGTCATCCACCGCCGCAAACGCGCCGTAGCGTTTGCGCACGGCCTGGATGTCGAGATCGTGCGTGACGGGGCCGCCCGCGGCCGGCGTCGGCACCGCCACGGCTTACTTGGCGGCCTTGACGCGGTCGAGCACGCGGCCCTCGATGTCTTCGATGCCGGCCGGCACGGCGGGGTACCACTTGATGTTCTTCAGCGCGGCTTCGGGGAAGCTCTCGGCGAACTGCTTCTTGAGCACCGGGTCCATCATCTGGTCGGCGCCCTGGCTGGCGGTGAAGTTGCCTGCCGAGGAAGCCACCTTGGCGGCGATCTCGGGGCGCATGTTGAAGTTGATCCAGGCGTAGGCGGCGGCGTCGTTCTTGCCCTTGGCGGGGATGGCGAAGGTGTCCACCCAGCCCAGCGCGCCCGATTTCGGTGCCACGAACTTCACGTCGGGGTTGGCCTTGTTCAGCTCCCAGCCACCGGTGTCCCACATCATGGCCGTGGTGAGTTCACCCGAGCGGATGCCGGCGAGCAGCTGGTCCTTGCCGTCCCAGTAGAACTTCACGTTTTTCTTGCACTCGGTGAGCTTCTTGCCCATGTCGTCCATCAGGGCGCTGTAGGCTTTGGCGTCGCCGTAGAGCGCAAACGGGTCCTTGCCGGAGGCGAAGGCCATGGCGATCAGCGTGGGGCGCTTCAGGCGCATGCTGACCTTGCCGGCGTTTTCAGCCGCGCACAGGTCGGCGTAGTCGGTGGCCTTGGAGGTCTTGGTGTTGACCACCAGGCCGTCGGTGCCCCAGATGTGCGGCAGGCCGTAGACCTTGCCGGCGACCGTGGTGTTTTTCTTGGTCGCTTCGAGCATGGACGGGATGAACAGATCGGCCTTGATCTGGCTCATGTCGAGCGGCTTGTAGATCTTGAACTCGGTCTGCGGCCCGGCGATGCGGTCCTGGCTGGGCTGGGCGAGGTCGAAGCCGGCGCCCGCGGTGGCGCGCAGCTTGGAGATCATCTCTTCGTTGTTGGAGGTGGTCACCTCGACCTTGAAACCGGTCTCCTTGGTGAACTGCTCGATCACGTCCTTGGGCGCGTAACCACCCCAGGTCAGCAGGCGCAGGGTCTTGTCTTGCGCCTGCGCGACGCCAGCGGCCAGCATCAGCGTGGCCAGAACGATAGGGGACAACTTGCTCTTCATGGAGAAGCTCGCTTTCAGAGTGGGTGTGACAGATCGGAACAGAGAGGCGCCCGCAAGCCGAGCCGCGGGCGCCCGCCGGATTTGCAGACACGCAGAATCCGGTAAAGGCCAGAATAAGTCAAGGCTGTGAAAGACGTGTGACATGCGCGTGCTGCGCCAGCGCTCAAGCGTCGGGATGCACGGCGTCGAAGCCCAGGTGGTGCAGGCCTTCGATCTGGTCTTCCACGGTCTGGATCGCGTTCTCCAGTTCCAGAGGCGAAGGCCCGCCACGGTGACCAGGCGCGGACCAGAGCGTGTTGCATCCGATCGGCAGCACGAAGCGCTGGACCTCAGCCTCTGGCGCCCTCAGCGACGCCACGGTTTCCAGCGCGCCGATGTGCAGATGCAGCGTGGCCGGGGCGGTGTTCGCGGGCATGGCGTTCAAGCCTCCACGTCCGGGTCGAGCGCCGCGCTCAGCAGCGTCAATACGCGGCCATCGATGCCATGGCCCAGGCCGGGCAGCAGGTCCACCCGCGGCGCGGCGCCCAGCGCGCGCAGGCGCTCGGCCGCGGCCACGCTGAAGGCCGGCGCGATCACCGGGTCCTGCTCGCCGTGGATGAAATGCAGCGCCGTGCCGTCCGGCGCCAGCCGCGGCGGCTGGGCGAAACGCCCGGCCATGGCGAACACACGCGCGGCGATGGGCGGCGCCTGTTGTGTGGACTCCAGCGCCATGATGGCGCCCTGCGAAAAGCCGGCCAGCGCCGTGGCCGACGCATCCAGCCCGGTGCGCGCCTGCCAGGCCTGAACGGTCTGCACGAAACGTGGCATCACCGTCGCGATGCGATCCACACGGTTGGCCTCGTCGATGCCGCGCACCGAAAACCACTGCCAGCCGCCGCCCATGTCGGACGGAAACGGCGAGCGCACGCTGACCACCCAGCGGTCGGGCCGGGCCAGCGCCTGGCCCAGTGGCAGCAGGCCTTCGGGCGATGCCCCGACGCCGTGGAACAGCAGCACCAGCTGGCGCGCGGGCACGGTGGGCTGGTGAACGATGAGGTCGTCTTGCATGGTGTCTGTCCAAGTGGGGCTTCAGGCCGCCAGCGCGTCGACCGCCACCGACGCTGGCAGCGGCAGTGTGCCGAACAGGTACGAGTCCATGGCCAGCACGCCGTGCGTGATGCCCCCCTCGATGCGCGTGGCCGGCACTTCAGCGCCCGCTGCGCCCGCGGCCACCATCAACGGCCACAGGTGTTCGGGCGTGGGGTGGGCCCGCTGCGCGTGCGGCGCGATGGCCATGGTCTGCTGCAGGCGGGCGTGGTCGCGTGTCAACACGGCCTGCGTGATCCAGGCCGAGAACTCGCGCGCGTAGTCCTCGCCAGCGGCGTCGGCCGCGTCGAAACGCACTTCGTGGAGGTTGTGCGTGAGGCTGCCCGAACCGACGATGAGCACGCCCTCCTCGGCCAGCGGCGCCAGCGCCTGGCCGAAGGCGTAGGCGCGCGCGCCGTCGAGCCGCGCCGGCAGCGAGACCTGGAACACCGGCACATCGGCCTGCGGCAACAGGTGCATCAGCGGCACCCAGGCGCCGTGGTCCAGCCCCCACTGGGGGTCTGCCTCGGCCGCCCAGCCCGCGGCGCGCAGCACCTCGATGGCGCGCTGAGCCACCTCGGGCGCACCGGGCGCGGGGTATTGCAACTCGTAGAGCGCGGCCGGGAAACCGCCGAAATCGTGCACGGTCTTCGGCGCGGCGCTGGTGGCCACGCGCGGCTCGCGTGTCATCCAGTGCGGCGACACCACCAGCACGGCCTTCGGAACCGGCAGCGACTTGCCCAGGGCGGTGAGCGCAGGGCCGGCGATGCCGGGTTCGATGGCGAACGTGGGTGCACCGTGGGAGATGAAGAGTGTGGGCAAGCGGGTCATGGCGGGGTTCCAGTGGCGGTGCAGACCTGTGTGCTGCACACGCCTCCACTGTAGAGAGTCGGGGGGCGCGCACCGTTCAATGGAAATGGTCGCTGCGTTGAAACGGGTTGACCGATGCCCCGGGCATCTACGGGTTTGTCCGCTGTCTCCCCCGCTGCCAGCCTCCTAGCATTAACCATACCCCGTTCAGTATTTGACCTTGGAGATCTCCCATGCCGATGCCATTCACCCCCCGTCGCCGCGACATGCTTCAGGCCACCGCCATCGGCGTCGCGGCCCTCGCCACCGGGTGTGCCGCCATCGGCACGGGGGCCAAGCCACGCGTGGTGGTGGTCGGTGGCGGCTGGGGCGGGCTGGGTGCGGTGCGCGGCCTGCTGGCCGCGGGTGGCGCCGACGTGACCTTGGTCGAGCCCAACGAGGGTTTCATGTCCTGCCCGCTGAGCGCGCACTTCATCGCCGGCTTCCAGCCCGCCAGCGATTTCCAGCGCAGCTACGCGCGCATCGACCAGTTGGGCGCGCGGCGCGTGCGCGAACGTGTGACCGCGATCGACCGCACCAAGCGCGAGGTGGTGACCGCCACGCAGCGCCTGCCCTACGACTTCCTGGTGCTGTCGCCTGGCGTCGAATACATGGAGGACGGCATCCAGGGCTACGCCGAAGCGCGCGCTCAGCTGCCGGTGGGCTTTCGCGCCTTCGAGCAGATGGCCGTGCGCCAGCAGGTGGACGAGTTCCTCGCCAAGGGCGGCAACTTCGTCATCAGCGCGCCCAAGCCACCCTACCGCTGCCCGCCCGCGCCCTACGAGCGCGCCTTCCTGATCGCCGAGCAGATGAAGCAGCGCGGCACCAAGGGCAAGATCATCCTGATCGACGCCAACCCCAACCCGATGCCGTTGCCGATCGCCAAGCCCATCCTGAACGGCATGAAGAGCCTGTACGCCAGCCAGATCGAATACATGCCCGACACCGCCATCACCGCGGTGGACATGGGAAAACGCCAGCTCGCCACCTCGTCGGGCGACGTGCCTTTCGCGCACGCCAACCTCATCCTCCCCATGCGCGCACCGGCGCTGATCCGCCAGGCTGGCCTGGGCGAGCGCTGGGCCGCGGTGAAGCTGCCGAGCTTCCAGAGCCAGGCCGACGAGCGCATCTACGTGATCGGCGACTCGCAGGGCTCTCCCCTGCCCAAGAGCGGTCACATCGCCTTCGGCAGTGGCCAGCAGGTGGCCGAAGCCATCACGGACCGCATCGCCGGCAAGACTCCTGCGCCAGCGGCAGGTCCGGTCGACCTGCCGCTGGGCATCTGCTGGGCCAACGTGACGCACAAGGACGCGATCAACATCAACGTGGCGTCGAGCGTGGCGCCCGGCGAGGCCCCCAAACTCAAAATCACCGTGGACCCGGAACACAACGCCCGCTCGGGCGCTGCCGCCACCAGCTGGGGCAACGGCATGTGGAAGGCCATGCTCGGCTGAACCCCACGCAACGGGAGGACACGCCGGCGGCGGGATAATCCCGTCATGGCAAAGAAACAGCGTGTGGTGGTCGGTTTGAGCGGTGGAGTGGACTCCGCGGTGAGCGCGCACCTGCTCAAGGAACAGGGCTACGAGGTCATCGGCATCTTCATGAAGAACTGGGAAGACGATGACAACGGCGAGTACTGCTCGTCCAACATCGACTTCGTCGACGCGGCCGCGGTGGCCGACGTGATCGGCATCGAGATCGAACACGTCAACTTCGCGGCCGAGTACAAGGACCGCGTGTTCGCCGAGTTCCTGCGCGAATACCAGGCCGGGCGCACGCCCAACCCGGACATCCTGTGCAACGCCGAGATCAAGTTCAAGGCCTTCCTCGACCACGCGATGCGCCTGGGCGCCGAGAAGATCGCCACCGGCCACTACGCCCGCGTGCGCCTGAACGAAGCGACCGGCCAACACGAGCTGCTCAAGGGACTGGACCCGCTGAAGGACCAGAGCTACTTTCTGCACCGCCTGAACCAGGCGCAGCTGAGCAAGACGCTGTTCCCGGTGGGCGAGCTGCCCAAGACCGAGGTGCGCCGCATCGCCGCCGAGATCGGCCTGCCGAACGCGAAGAAGAAGGACAGCACCGGCATCTGCTTCATCGGCG
>JAHIQV010000185.1 GCA_018903185.1 Gammaproteobacteria bacterium
CCTTCGAGGCCCTCTCGAAATAATCCGGCTCAGCAGCCCACAGGAACCCGGCCGCCTGCCGGGTTTTTTGTGTCCGGGCGGTTCATCAGGCCGGACTGGACCTCAAGCCATAGGTCTTGCCGTCCAGAAAGACGTATTCGGCCCGCAGGACAGCGCCGCCCTGTTCGTCCTTGAAGGTGAAACCAACCATCGATACAGCGGCCCCGGTCCTGATTTCGGGCATCTGCCACTGGCCCAGGCGAAACAGCGGCGCGAATTCGATGTCCCAGCGCCGTTCGCGCCGCGTGGGCAGGACTGTCTTGGCCAGCAAGGCGGGTCCGTCCACATTGGCGGTCTGCGCCGGCAAGGGCCGCTGAGCAAGATCCTTCGGCAAGGCCAGGGTTTCGGGCAGTTCCAGCACCAGTTCGACATGGGGGTTGCGCCATTTCACCTCCACAGCCCGACCCTCCAGGTAGATGGGGCGGTTCTGGTCAAAGCTGCTCCAGCCGTGGTGGGCCCATGTGGCGGCGCTCAAGCCGGAAAGACCCAGCCAGGTACCGGTCTGGATGAAGAGTCGTCTGCGCATCGCTGTCTCCTTCACACGTAGCCAATCCAGCGCCCACAGGTCAGCACCGACAACCAGATGGCGGTTGAGACCCCCATGAGCGTGCGTGCGGTGCCGTCGAGCCGCTGCAGCGAGCCCCGGGCGTGAAACCAGGCGGCATTGCACGCTGCCAGCAGCAACAACAGCATCTTGGCTGTGAACACCCGATTGCCCAACAGTTCCCCGGCCTGGGTGGAAAACATCAGCAGACCCGAGGCAGCCGCCAGGCAGAAGCCCAGACCCACCAGCGTGAGACTCAGGCGGGCCAACGCAAGCACCGGCAACGCCGCACCCCAGCCGAACACCCGCAGCTCCAGCAAGATCAGGTTGCCCAGCAGCAACGCAATGCCCAGGATGTGCGCCACCTCCAGCATGGGGTAGGCCCAGGGATGGGCACCCAGCGCCTGGAACATGACTCAGTCCTCCAGCAACTCCAGCGCCAGCGCAATACGCGCCTTGACCGGTGTGAGGCTGCGGGCATCCGACAACAACTGCCCCGGATGCGTCAACAAAGGCCCATGCGCACAACGGCTGGTTCGAACCACACGCACGCCCTTGGCCTGCGCTTCCAGCAACGCGGCCTCCAGCGCATGGTGCACCGTGCCGTTCCCAGTACCGGCCACCACGATGCCTCGCACGGCTGGGCCTGGAGCTGCATCGCTACAGGACAACAGGGCGCGCACCAGCGTGCCATCGGCGTCGGCGTGGCTGGTGAGCACGACCACCGGCGGCAAAGCCTGAGCCGACTGGATGCGCTGCAATGCAACCGGGTCCCAGAACCCGGTTTCAGAGGCCAATGGCCAGGGTCGGAACAGCCGAACCCGGCCTTCTTCCACGCAACCCAGCGGTCCGGCATCACCCGAGTCGAACGCATCCACCCGGTAAGTGTGCACCTTGCTCACGTCGGCCGCGCTGTGGATCTGCCCCGCGCACACCAACACGACGCCTTGCGCCCCGGGATGGCTGGCCACAGCCAGCGCGTCGACCAGATTCTGTGGCCCGTCCGGCACCAGCGCCGTAGCCGGTCGCATCGCGCAGGTGAACACCACCGGCTTGGCCGGTCGCAGCACGGTTTGCAGGAAGAACGCGGTCTCTTCGATGGTGTCGGTGCCGTGCGTGATCACGACCGCGTCCACCTCGGGCCGGCTGAGGTGAAAGGCCAGCCGGGTGGCCAGCTGCTGCCAGAGTGCAAAGCCCATGTCCTTGCTGTCCACCTGGGCCACCTGCTCCACTTCCAGCGGCAATCCCGCCATGGACGGAATCGATGCCAGCAGGTCCTCAACACGGACCTGACCCGCCACGTACCCGACGCCATCCCCGGGTCGGATGGCCCGGCCGGCGATGGTGCCGCCCGTGCCCAGAATGACGCACCGCCGGGTTTCCATTGCATCTGCCACTTGCCAAGTCTCCAAAACTGGTTAAAAATACAGCCACTGGATAAGAAAACAGCTTGTTGATCTGACCAGTCCCGGTCGCGAGTCTCACCAGAGTGAGTTCCTCCCCGCATCTTCACGAGGTCCCCATGATCGAGTCGCCGCTTTACCCGCCCAAGCTCACCGCCCGCCAGCAACAGATTCTGGAACTCATCCAGAGTGCCATTGCCCGCACCGGTTCTCCGCCAACGCGTGCGGAAATCGCCCATGAGCTGGGTTTCAAGTCCGCCAACGCAGCCGAAGAACATCTGCAAGCCCTGGCGCGCAAGGGCGCCATTGAGCTGGTGAGCGGCACCTCGCGCGGTATCCGCCTGCGCAACGAAGACCTCCAATCCATCAACGAGTCGCGGGGTCGCCAGCTTACACTGCCGCTGCCCAGCCTGTCGCAGCTGATGCTGCCCCTGATCGGGCGTGTGGCCGCCGGCTCGCCCATCCTGGCCCAGGAACACGTGGAGCAGACTTACCACGTCGAGCGCAGCCTGTTCCAGCGCACGCCCGACTACCTGCTCAAGGTGCGCGGCATGTCCATGCGGGACGTCGGCATCATGGACGGTGACCTGCTCGCCGTGCAATCCACCAAGGAAGCCAAAAACGGCCAGATCGTGGTGGCCCGCCTGGGCGACGACGTGACCGTCAAGCGCTTCATGCGGCGCCAGCATCTGATCGAACTGCATGCAGAGAACCCGGACTACAAGACCATCGTCGTCGAACCGGGTGAGCCTTTTGAAATCGAGGGCCTTGCCGTGGGGCTCATCCGCAACAGCTTCCAGCTCTGACCCTTCGGGTCTGCGTCGCCTCAGCAGGTGGCGGGCGTTTGGTCTGGTGCGTGATTCACACGCGTCAGGCACATCCCTGCGCTGGCGACTTCATTCGCAATCCTGCCTGTGTTCAACCCCTTTTTGGAGTTTCGCATGGGAATCCGCTTCAACACCAACACCTGGCGCGCGCCGCTGCTGCTCATCGACAGCTGGCTGCCTCCCTCATTTGAACGGGTGGGCGCCGCTCGCTCGCTTCCGAAAATCCTGCACCGCTTTGTCCGTGCCGGCTGGTTGACCCTTCCCCCAAAGAGCCCTGCGGACAGCCGCACGGGCGTCATCACCGGGCACCGGGTCACCAACCTTGCCATGGTCCGAGCCTGCCATGTGCGGGTGCTGAGGACCATGGAGACTTCAGGCAGTCCCCGCGACGATGGGCGGCTGGTGATCTCCGGTCGCATCAACGATGTGTGCGCAGAGCTTGAACGCCTGGCGGCGCTGGAACTCCAGTCGGAGCCCCCGCAACTGCGCGCCTGAACCCACCCGGCTGTGCCGCACGGCCGGGAACAACCAGCCGCGACAAATGGATCGCGGTGGTCCTGCGGGCACAATAGGGACCATGAATATCGTGATTCTTGACGACTACCAGGATGTGGTCAGAAAACTGCCCTGTGCCAGCAAACTGGCACCCTATCCCGCCAAGGTTTTCACCAACACCGTCAAGGGCGTGGGCCAGCTTTCGGTCCGGCTGCGCGATACCGATGTGCTGGTTCTGATCCGCGAGCGCACCCAGATCACGCGGCAGCTTGTTGAAAAGCTGCCGCGCCTCAAACTGATCGTGCAGACTGGCCGCGTCGGGCCCCACATCGACGTCAATGCCTGCACCGAGCGCGGCATCGCGGTGGCTGAAGGCGTCAGTTCACCGATCGCCGCCGCTGAACTGACCTGGGCGCTGATCATGTCGTCCATGCGCCGGATTCCACAATACGTGGCCAGCCTCAAACACGGTGCCTGGCAACAGTCCGGGCTGAAGGCGGCATCGATGCCGGCCAACTTTGGGCTGGGCATGGTGCTGAGTGGCAAAGTGCTGGGCATCTGGAGCTACGGTCGCATCGGCAAGCTGGTCGCGTCTTATGGCCGCGCTTTCGGGATGCGCGTGATCGTCTGGGGCAGCGAGCCAACCCAGGCACAGGCGGCGGCCGACGGCTACGAGCTCGCCACCAGTCGTGAGGCGCTGTTCGAGATGTCGGATGTGCTGAGCCTGCACCTGCGGCTCGGAGAACAAAGCGCCGGCTGCGTCACGCTGGAAGACCTCTCCCTCATGAAACCGACGTCGCTGCTGGTCAATACATCGCGCGCCGAGATTCTGGAATCTGATGCCTTGCTGGCAGCGCTCAACCGGGGCCGTCCCGGCATGGCCGCCATCGACGTGTTTGAGTCCGAACCCATACTGCAGGGGCACGCCCTCCTGCGGCTGGAGAACTGCATTTGCACTCCCCACATCGGCTATGTGGAACTCGACAACTACGAGATCCTGTTTTCATCGGCCTTCGACAACGTGGTCAACTTCATCAAGGGCACGCCCACGCACATCCTGAATCCGGGCGCGTTGCAGGTTCGCCGCTGAAACGATCCATCCTCAGGCAAACAAAAAAAAAGTGCCCGGAAGAACCTTCCGGGCACTTTTTTTTGCGTGGCCTGGCAGGCTGTTCAGCCACCCTTCTTGGACGGGGCGTTGTCCTCATCCCCATCAGGCGGCATCAAGTCCAGCACTTCTAAATCGATCAGGTTGCCCTCTTCCTGAACCGAAGAGTGCGGCGATGGCACCGGCTTGGCCGTTGGCTCCACCGGTACAGAGACCTCAGGCAGTGAGGCTTCGAACGCTGAAATCTCTGACAATGCGTCCAGATCGACGTCCAGTCCCAGGCGTGGTGAGGCGGGGGGAATGTCATCCAACGGCTGAGTGATACGCCCCTCCAGCAAGGCTGCGGCCGCGAGCCCTTTGTTGCCCACTGCCTTCAGTGGTTTGATCGCGGTGTGCTGGAAGTCGACCTGTGATGCACTGTCGACCATGTCGCGCTTGACCAGATCCTTGGCGATGGCATGCAGCAACAGCAGTTCCCGATATGCCTCCAGATCAAAGACCTCGGCGTCGCCTTCGTTCGCTTCGCGAAAAATCGACTGTTCAATGACATCGAGCACACGAGGCTGCGGCCAGAGCGCCTGAATGCGGCTGAAAGCCGTTTCATAGGCTTCCAGGCCCTGGCTGTCGTCCGAATACTGATCAAAGGGGGGCGCGCCGGCGTTGAAGAGATGGTTGAACTCAACACGCAAGGCTTCGTATTCGGCACGGCGGTTCAGCTCGTGGTACAGCTTGAACAGGTCGAGGTAAGCCAGTGCGCTCGGTTCCTGGCTGTCGGCCAGATGTTCCTTGAGCACGCCAATGGCCTTGTCGGTTTCGCCGAGCGAAACGAAAAAGTCGGCTTGCTGCTGGACATCAAACAGTTCCTCGGTGGCCACCGACCGCGATACCCCGATCTGGCTGGCCGGGTATTCGCGATGGTCGCCCTCTGTACCGGCCGGCAGTCTGTTGATACCCATGGTGGAGTCATGCAGGGAACGGTATCCATCAAAGGATGACTCCCGCCCAAGGGTCAAATCAATGTCCACACCCGACGGATCGGTCCGGTTGGAAGCGGCGGATTTCGTCACGGCGGTGCCCTTGCCCACTTTCTCGGCATCCGCCCACCAGGCCGCGTTCGCGGGCGCCTCTTCATGGCGCCCGCGCCGGCGGCGGGTGAACAGGAAAGCGAACAAGGACAGCAACAACAGCGCACCCAGCAGGTAGGCCAGCCATGTCATGTAGCGCGCTTTCACCAGCTGCGCTTCCATCGCCTGCAGCGCAACTTTGTTGCGCGCCTCCTGCTCTCGAAGCCTCTTGGACTCTGCCTCCAGCACCGAGAGCTTTTGCGCATCGCGCAGGATCACTTCGGGCGAGGCGTTGATGGCTTTCCAGAGCAAGCCCGCCGCTGCTCGCGTTTCTTCAGAAGTGGTGGGTTCGCTCAGCAATGACAACGAGAGCTTGAGCGCTGGATCGCGCTCGATGCTCAGGCCCAGATCGACGGGATCGAGCTGCAGCCGAGGAACCGCTGCTTGAGGCGCCGCGACGGCGGGCTTGCGCACCACGCTGGCCGGTCGGGGCCGGGACGCAGCGGCCTTCGGCAAAGGTGCGGCAATGGCTGCTCTCGGCGTCGCAACGGGCGAGGTTTCGGCGCCCGTGCCGCCGGCGCTTGCACCGGATCTCGCGGAGGTGCTGAGGTCCTCGTTGCGGGGAACAGCCGGCAAAGACGAGATCGAGGCTCTTGCGGAGCCGCCCGTCTCAGCCGATGCCGGGACAGCACTGACCGCAGGCTCACTCAGGGGGTCGGCCAGCAACACATAACGAC
>JAHIQV010000186.1 GCA_018903185.1 Gammaproteobacteria bacterium
GTACCGCGGAGCCGAATACGTGGTCGACTTCCTGCCCAAGGTGAAGCTGGAAGTGGTTGTGAAGACCGATGATGTCGAGCGCTGTGTGGACGCCATCGTCCGCGCAGCGCGCACCGGCAAGATCGGGGATGGCAAGATTTTTGTGACGACGGTGGAGCGGGTGGTGCGCATCCGCACTGGCGAAGAGGACGAAACGGCCGTCTGACGGCGGTTCAGATCGCTTCGAGCTGCGCGGCCGGCGCCAGGCCGGCGTCCTGCACCAGGCCTGGCAGCAGACGTTGTAGGTCCGTGTCCATGCGGATCAGGTCCATCTGCCAGCTGCCCATGAACTGCTGCTCGACGGTGCTGCGCAGAAACTGCATCAGGCCGTCGTAGTAGCCGGCCACATTGAGCAGTCCCACGGGCTTGTCGTGGTAACCGAGCTGGCGCCAGGTCCAGACCTCGAAGAACTCCTCGAACGTTCCAATGCCGCCCGGCAGGGCCAGGAAGGCATCTGCATGTTCGGCCATCAGGCGTTTGCGCTCGTGCATGGTTTCCACCACATGGAGCTCGGTGCAGGCGCGGTTCGCCCATTCCTTGTCAACCAGCGCCTTCGGGATGACCCCGATGACGCGTCCGCCCGCATCCAGCGTGGCCTGCGCGACGGTGCCCATGAGCCCATTGCAGCCCCCGCCGTAGACCAGTTGTCCGCCACGGCGGCCGATCCACTCGCCCACTGCCCGTGCCGCTTCGGTGAATTCGGGTTGGCTGCCGGGGCGGGAGCCGCAGTACACGCAGAGGGAGAAATGGGGGTCGTTCATGGCTTGTGGCTTATTGGAAAGGGGCTCAGTTCAGAACCGTCCAGAGCGCTGCGCTCCAGACGCTGGCGCACATCACCAAGCTCAGCAGCACGGCGGCACTGCCCATGTCTTTGGCGCGTTTGGACAGGTCGTGCCACTCCGGACCGATGCGGTCGATGGCGGTTTCGATGCCGGTGTTGAGCAGTTCCACCACCATCACCAGCACCACCGAGCCGGCCAGCAGGGCGACCTCGACCCAGTTGCGACCCAGCCAGAACGCCAGCGGCACCAGTGCCATGGCCGCGAGGGCCTCCTGGCGGAAGGCCGTTTCGTGCCAGCCTGCACGCAGACCCGCCATGGAATAGCCGAAGGCGTGCCACATGCGGGCCAGGCCGGTGCGCTGCTTCTGTGCGTTGGTGGGTTCGCGGTGTGTTGTGTCGGTCATGTTTCAGGTGTTTCCGCTGAGCAGTGGCTTCCGCGATGCCTCAGGCGACTTTCTTTTGGACCTTGACGGGCTGGGGCGGTTTGAAATGAACCAGGCGTGTGCCCGCCAGTGCGTCGTGCAGGAACTGCCGCTGGGGATGGAAACGCGAGAGCACGGCCCAGATGGCCACCCAGCCGATCACGATCACCGTCAGTTCGCCACCGGGCAGACTGAACGCGCCACCCACGGCCAGCGGTGGCAGGAACCACAGCCAGGACAGCACATAACGTCCCAGCGCGCGCGCTTGCGTGATCGGCCGGCCTTGCCGGTCCACCACGCGGATGTTCCAGGTTTTCATGGCCAGCGTCTGCCCTTTTGCCCAGAACCAGGTGAAGTAAATGCCGAACACCACGAACAGAAAGGCCTGTTGCATGTGGCGGTTGTCCAGCGCGTGCCGGGTCTGCGTCAGTGTGGAAAACAGATAGCCCGCGATGAACACCACGCCGAACATCAGCATGCCCTCGTAGAGCCAGCAGGCCATGCGGCGGGCCATCGGTGGGGCGGTGAGGGCACCTGTGGTGGGCGCGAAAGAGGCAGCTTCGGTCATTTTTTGTGATCAGGACGGGCTCTGGATTGTCGCATTGCGGCCCATGCCGACCGGTTTCGTTCCCAAGCACGCGACGCCGGCTGGCGCAATGGCTTGTTGCAGTGCGATAATGTCAGGCTGCAATTCAAAAAGGCAAACGGGTCAAGGTCCGGCGGGGTATGTGTCCGCTCATGTCCATTGGCCTCAAGTCCTGACACCGCTTCACAAGAGTGGGTGGAGGGGCACCCAAGGTATTTCGTCAGAGAAATTCTCGAAAGGTTCATCATGGAAATCAACAAGGCCGAACTGGCCTCCGCTGCCGCCGCCCATGGCGCAGCCACCCAAGAACTCCGCGGCGCCGAAATCCTCGTCAAGGCCCTCCAGGCTGAAGGCGTGAAGTACATCTGGGGCTATCCCGGTGGTGCGGTGCTGCACATCTACGACGCGTTCTACAAGCAGGACACCATCCAGCACGTGCTGGTGCGGCACGAGCAGGCCGCAGTGCACGCCGCCGACGGCTATGCCCGCGCCACGGGCGACGTGGGCGTGTCCCTGGTGACTTCGGGCCCTGGCCTGACCAATGCCGTGACCGGCATCGCCACCGCCTACATGGACAGCATCCCGATGGTGATCATCGCTGGCCAGGTGCCCACGGCCGCGATCGGTCTCGATGCCTTCCAGGAGTGCGACACCGTCGGCATCACGCGCCCCATCGTCAAGCACAACTTCCTGGTGAAGGATGTGCGCGACCTGGCCATGGTGATGAAGAAGGCCTTTCACATCGCGCGCACCGGCCGTCCCGGCCCCGTGGTGGTGGACATCCCGAAGGACGTGTCCTTCAACAAGACCGCCTTCGCCGGCTACCCCGAGTCGGTGGCGATGCGCTCGTACAACCCGGTGCGCAAGGGCCATGGCGGCCAGATCCGCAAGGCCCTGCAACTGCTGCTGGCCGCCAAGCGCCCGTACATCTACACCGGTGGTGGCGTGCTGCTGGGCAATGCGGTGCAGGAACTGCGCACGCTGGTTGATCTGCTGGGTTATCCGGTGACGAACACGCTGATGGGTCTGGGTGCTTATCCCGCCAGTGACCGCAAGTTCCTGGGCATGCTGGGCATGCACGGCACGGTGGAAGCCAACAACGCGATGCAGAATTGCGACGTGCTGCTGGCCGTCGGCGCGCGCTTTGATGACCGCGTGATCGGCAACCCCAAGCACTTTGCGCAGAACGAACGCAAGATCATCCACATCGACATCGATCCTTCGAGCATCTCCAAGCGCGTGAAGGTGGACATTCCGATCGTCGGCGACGTGAAGGACGTGCTGACCGAGCTGATCAACATGGTGCGCGAAACCAGCACCCGGGCCGATGAAAAGGCACTGGCGGGCTGGTGGGAAGCCATCGAGGGCTGGCGTTCGACGGACTGCCTCAAGTACGACCGCGGCAACAAGGACGTGATCAAGCCGCAGTATGTGGTGGAAACGCTCTGGAACATGACCAAAGACGCCGATGCCTACATCACGTCCGACGTCGGCCAGCACCAGATGTGGGCCGCACAGTACTACAAGTTCAACGAGCCGCGCCGCTGGATCAACTCCGGTGGTCTGGGCACCATGGGCGTCGGCATTCCCTACGCCATGGGCATCAAGCTGGCCAAGCCCGAGAGCGAAGTGTTCTGCGTCACCGGTGAAGGTTCGGTGCAGATGTGCATCCAGGAGCTCTCGACCTGCCTGCAGTACAACACGCCGATCAAGATTGTGGCGCTGAACAACCGTTACCTCGGCATGGTGCGCCAGTGGCAGGAACTCGACTACGAGGGCCGCTACAGCCACAGCTACATGGACGCGCTGCCCAACTTCGTCAAGCTCGCCGAGGCTTACGGCCACGTCGGCATGCTGATCGAGCGCCCGCAGGATGTGGAAGGTGCGCTGCGCGAGGCGCGCAAGCTCAAGGACCGCACGGTCTTCATGGACTTCCGCACCGACCCGACGGAAAACGTCTTCCCCATGGTGCGTGCCGGCAAGGGCATCACCGAGATGACGCTGGGCGCCGAAGACCTCTGAGCTTTTCACCCTGCCGCTTGATGGCGGCAGCCATTCGACGAATCTATTTGCAGCCAAGCCTGCGCATTACCGTGCGCAGGGGAGGGCTCAGAAAAGAGGAATCTCATTCATGAAACACATCATCGCTGTCCTGCTCGAAAACGAACCCGGTGCGCTCTCGCGCGTGGTGGGCCTGTTCTCGGCCCGTGGTTACAACATCGAATCCCTCACCGTGGCTCCCACGGAAGACCCCAGCCTCTCGCGCATGACGATCCAGACCACCGGGTCGGACGACGTGATCGAGCAGATCACCAAACACCTGAACCGGCTGATCGAAGTCGTGAAGGTGGTGGACCTGACCGAAGGCGCTTACACCGAACGTGAACTCATGCTGGTGAAGGTGCGCGCTGTGGGCAAGGAGCGCGAGGAAATGAAGCGCATGGCCGACATCTTCCGTGGTCGCGTGATCGACGTGACCGAGAAGAGCTACACCATCGAACTCACGGGTGACCAGGGCAAGAACGACGCTTTTCTGGAAGCCATTGACCGTGCGGCCATTCTGGAAACGGTTCGCACCGGTTCATGCGGTATCGGCCGGGGTGAGAGAATCCTGCGCGTTTGACCTTTTTCAGGGCTCAGCCATTTGCCCGTTCGGGCTGAGCCTGTCGAAGCCCCCGTCCACCGGATGGGGGTCCCGAGAGCCCTTCGACAGGCTCGCGAAGAACGGCAACACACCTCAAATCCATTGGAGCAAAAGATGAAAGTTTTCTACGACAAAGACTGTGACCTTTCCCTGATCAAGGGCAAGACCGTGGCCATCATCGGCTACGGCTCGCAAGGCCACGCCCACGCACAAAACCTGAACGACAGCGGCGTGAAGGTCGTGGTCGGCCTGCGCAAGGGCGGTGCCTCGTGGGACAAGGTCGGCAAAGCCGGCCTGACCGTGATGGAAGTCAACGACGCCGTCAAGGCCGCTGACGTGGTCATGATCCTGCTGCCCGACGAGCAGATCGGCGAGGTCTACACCAACAACGTGGCCCCCCACATCAAGGCCGGCGCTTCGCTGGTGTTCGCCCATGGCTTCAATGTGCACTACAACCAGGTCGTGCCCCGTGCCGATCTGGACGTGTGGATGGTCGCGCCCAAGGCCCCCGGCCACACCGTGCGCAACACCTACACCCAGGGCGGCGGCGTGCCCCACCTGATCGCCATCCACCAGGACAAGAGCGGCAAGGCCCGTGACCTGGCCCTGAGCTACGCCATGGCCAACGGTGGCGGCAAGGCCGGCATCATCGAGACCAACTTCAAGGAAGAGACCGAGACCGACCTGTTCGGCGAGCAGGCCGTGTTGTGCGGTGGCGCCGTCGAGCTGATCAAGATGGGTTACGAGACCCTGGTCGAGGCCGGCTACGCCCCAGAGATGGCTTACTTCGAATGCCTGCACGAGCTCAAGCTCATCGTCGACCTGATCTACGAAGGCGGCATCGCCAACATGAACTACTCGATCTCCAACAACGCGGAGTTCGGTGAGTACGTGACCGGTCCTGAGGTGATCAACGAAGAGTCGCGCAAAGCCATGCGCAATGCTTTGAAGCGCATCCAGAACGGCGACTACGCCAAGATGTTCATCCAGGAAGGTCGCCTGAACTACCCAAGCATGACCGCCCGCCGCCGCAACACCGCCGATCACCAGATCGAAGTGGTGGGTGCCCAGCTGCGCGCCATGATGCCCTGGATCGCCAAGAACAAGCTGGTCGACCAAACCCGCAACTGATACCCCCACATTCCACCGCTGCGCGGGTCGCTGCCCCCCGAGGGGTCTGATCCGCCTTGGGGTGGCCCGGCGGCGGACCGCCTCGGGCCGGTTATCGCAAAGGCCACTTCGGTGGCCTTTGTGGTTTCTGGGGCCCATGCACTGGCTTACACTGCCAGCCTGCGCCCTGTGCGCTTCATTGCGGCCGCGGCCGAGAACACGACATGCACGACGGATCCGATCCTCTGAACGACCCCAGCGCCGACATGCCCAGGCGCCGCAAGGGCATCTATATGTTGCCCAACATGATCACGCTGGCCGCGCTGTTCGGCGGCTTCTACGCCATCGTCATGGCCATGAACGGGCGCTTCGATCTGGCCACCGTGGGCATTTTTGCGGCCATGGTGCTGGACAGCCTCGACGGCCGCGTGGCGCGCATGACCCACACACAAAGTGCCTTCGGCGAGCAGATGGACTCGTTGTCCGACATGGTGTCCTTTGGTGCCGCGCCGGGGCTGGTGGCGTATGTCTGGGTGCTCAAGGACATCGGGCGCTGGGGCTGGATCGCCGCCTTCGTTTATTGCGCCTGTGCGGCGCTGCGTCTGGCGCGCTTCAACGTCAACACCGGCGTGGTGGACAAACGCTATTTCCAGGGCTTGCCCTCTCCCGCAGCGGCCGCTCTGGTGGCCGGGTTCATCTGGCTGGCGACCGAGCTGGAGCTCGAACGGGCCGATCTGGCATGGCCCGTGTTTGCGCTGACGCTGTACTCGGGTCTGACGATGGTGACCAATGTGCCGTTCTACAGTTTCAAGGACCTGAGCCTCAAGAAGAGCGTGCCGTTCGCAGCCATCGTGCTGGTGGCGCTCGGCATTGCGGTGATCAACATCCATCCGCCGACCGTGCTGTTCGGGCTGTTTGTGGTTTATGGACTGTCGGGCTATGCGATGTACTTCTGGCGCAAGGCCAAGGGACGCCCGACCAGTGTCATCAGCACCTCCACCGACGAGCCCGACGAGCGTGGCCTGCACGAATAAGATCAGCACATGGTGCCCATGGTTTTCCTCCATGCGGAATGCCCGGCCTTTGTGATACATTGCCATTCATGAAACAAGTTTCGCTCTCGCTACTACTGGGTGTCCGACACGGGCAGGTCTGGTAACGCGAGAGTGATTTCCAACAACGGCCCGTTTGCACCCGCAGCGGGCCGTTTTGTTTTGGACTGCGGGTTTTTTCAAGCGCTGCCCACGAGGCAACCCACCGGAGAATCACATGACGGACAAGCTCATCATTTTTGACACCACCTTGCGTGACGGCGAGCAGTCGCCCGGCGCGTCCATGACCAAGGACGAGAAACTGCGCATCGCACGCCAGCTGGAGCGCCTTCGAGTGGATGTGATCGAAGCCGGTTTTGCAGCCAGCTCCAATGGTGACTTTGATTGTGTGCAGGCTATTGCCAACACCATCAAGGATTCCACGGTGTGTTCTCTGGCCCGCGCCAACGACCGCGACATTGCCCGTGCGGCCGAAGCGCTCAAGGATGCCAACAGCGCCCGCATCCACACTTTCATCGCGACCAGCCCGCTGCACATGGAGAAGAAGCTGCGCATGACGCCCGAGCAGGTTCTGGAGCAAGCCATCCAGTCGGTGCGTTTTGCCCGCAACCTGTGTGCAGACATCGAGTTCAGCCCTGAAGACGGCTACCGCAGCGACCCGGATTTTCTCTGCCGTGTGCTCGAAGCGGTGATCAAGGAAGGCGCCACCACGCTCAACATCCCGGACACCGTGGGTTACGCGATTCCCGAGCTGTATGGCGAGTTCATCCGCAGTCTGCGTGAACGCGTGCCCAACTCCGACAAAGCCATCTGGTCCGTGCA
>JAHIQV010000187.1 GCA_018903185.1 Gammaproteobacteria bacterium
TCGCCCTCGGGCGCCATGGACTTGATGCCGTCCATGAGCGCGCGGTAGGCGGCGGCCAGGCGCTGCACCTTCAGGCCGGCAAAGGCCTTGGGGAACTGGCGCGCGATGGCGATGCGGTTTTCCAGCAAATAGCCCAGGCCCGAAGGCGCCTGCGTGCGCTGGCCCACCACCCACCACCGGCCGTCGGGGCCGTGGGCCAGGTCGAAGGCGACGATGTGCAGCCAGGTGCCGCCCGCGGGCTGCACCCCCTGCATGGCGCGCAGGTAGCCGGGGTGGCCCTGCACCAGCGCGGCCGGCAGCAGGGCGCGCTTGAGCAGCTCGCGTTCGCCGTAGAGGTCGGCCATCATGGCGTTGAGCAGGCGGGTGCGCTGCAGCACGCCGGTCTCGATGCAGGCCCAGTCCTCGGGGCCGATCAACATGGGGAACAGGTCGAGCGCCCAGGGGCGTTCCTGGCCCGACGCGTCGGCGTAGACGTTGTAGGTGACGCCGTTGTCGCGGATCTGGCGCTGCAGGTTGTCGTTGCGGCGGTTCAGGTCGGCCAGGCCATCGGTCCCGACGTGGTCAAAGAAACTCGACCAGGTGGGGTTGAGCGCTTCGGCGCTTTCTGCGCCGGGGGCGGGCGCGCCACGCAACTCGTCCCGGTGTCCGGTGTCGGCGGGCACCGAAAGCGACAAAGCCCAGTCACCGGGGGAGTCCGGGCTGAGCTCGTCGAAGAGGGAATCGGAGGCATCTGTATTCACGGGGTCCGAGTATGCCTTCGCTTCTCTCGCAGGGCCTTGGGGCGAAACCCGATCCGGAGGAGGCCTCGTGTCGTCCTTCACGTCAATGGCGCAAATCCAGCGTGAACGGGAACTCGCGGCTCGGCGTGGCGGGTGCCACGTCCATCTTGCCGGCCGTGTGGCCCATCTGGAAAAAGCGCGACATGCGGCGGCTTTCGGCCTCGTAGGCGTTGATCGGGAAGGTGTCGTAACTGCGGCCACCGGGGTGGGCCACGTGGTACTGGCAGCCACCCAGCGAGCGCTGCATCCAGGTGTCCACGATGTCGAAGGTGAGCGGAGCGTGCGCGGGAATCGACGGGTGCAGCGCCGACGGCGGGCTCCAGGCCTTGTAACGCACGCCCGCGACGAATTCGCCCACGGTGCCGGTGCTCTGCATCGGAATGGCGCGGCCGTTGCAGGTGATGACATAGCGGCTGTCGTTGTAGCCCGAGACGCGCACCTCGATGCGCTCCAGCGACGAATCGACGTAACGCACGGTGCCGCCGGGCGCGCCTTCTTCGCCCATCACGTGCCAGGGCTCCAGCGCGCTGCGCAGCGTGAGCTCGATGCCGCGCGCCGAGACCTCGCCCACGAGCGGGAAGCGGAACTCGAAGTGCGGCTCGAACCAGGCCATGTCCAGCGGGTAGCCGAAGTCGGTCAGGTCGGCCAGCACGTCTTCGAAGTCCATGCGGATGAAGGTCGGCAGCACGAACCGGTCGTGCAGCTCGGTGCCCCAGCGCGTGAGCTTGTGCGTAAAAGGCTGTTGCCAGAAACGCGAGACCAGCGCACGCAGCAGCAGCTGCTGGGCGATGCTCATGCGGGCGTGCGGCGGCATCTCGAACGCGCGCAGCTCCAGCAGGCCCAGGCGGCCGGTGGGCGAGTCGGGCGAGAACAGTTTGTCGATGCAGAACTCGCTGCGGTGCGTGTTGCCGGTGACGTCGATCAGGATGTTGCGCAGCGTGCGGTCGACCAGCCAGGGCGGCATGTCCTGGTCGTGGGTCTGGCGGTTCTTTTCGATCTCCCGCAGCGCGATTTCGAGCTCATAGAGCTGGTCGTTGCGCGCCTCGTCCACGCGCGGCGCCTGGCTGGTCGGGCCGATGAACATGCCGCTGAACAGGTAGGAGAGCGACGGGTGGTTGTGCCAGTAGGCGACCAGGCTGCCCAGCAGTTCAGGGCGGCGCAGGAAAGGCGAGTCGGCCGGCGTGGCGCCGCCGAGCACGAAGTGGTTGCCACCGCCGGTGCCGGTGTGGCGGCCATCGGTCATGAACTTCTCGGCGCACAGGCGCGTCTGGTGCGCGGCCTCGTACAGGAACTCGGTGCGTTCGACCAGTTCGTCCCAGCTGCTGCTGGGGTGGATGTTGACTTCGATGACGCCCGGGTCGGGCGTGACCTGCAGCATCTTCAGGCGCGGGTCGCGCGGCGGCGGGTAGCCTTCGAGCACGATGGTCATGCCCAGCTTCTCGGCCGTGTCTTCCACCGCGGAGAGCAGATCCAGGTAGTCTTCGAGCCGCTGCATGGGCGGCATGAACACGTAGAGGTGCTGCGTCTTGCCGCCACCGGCTTTTTCGGCCTTGGGGCCGTTGGCGCGGTGCGGGTCGCGCGACTCGACCACCAGCGCGGTGCGCGTGAGCCAGGCGGCCGATTCGTGGCGCTGCGGGAACCTGGACGACAGCGCCTGCGCGGGCGCGGCGCCCGGGCCGGGCTGGCCAGGACGCAGGCCGTCGATGGCCGGGCCGGGGGCATCAAAGTCCATGCCCTGCATGGACACCATGCCACCTTCGGCAAAACCACCGCCCACCTGGTGCGGCGACACCTGGTGTTTCACGGTGGCGCCGCGCGGCAGCGGGTCGCGCGCGGTGTGCGGGTCCTGCTCGATGTGGTAGGGGTAGTCGGCCGCCGAAACCCAGGGCAGGGAGTCCAGCGGCAGGCGGTAGCCCATGGGCGAATCGCCGGGCACGAGGTACATGCGCTCGTCGCGGAAGAACCACGGGCCGGTGGACCAGACGGTGCCGGAAACGCGGTGGTAGCTGCTCTTGCCGTTGCTGGAAGGCTGTCCGGTGTCGTTGGCCTGCAGCGGCAGCACGTAGCCCACGGTGGCGTCCAGCCCCTGCGTGAAGACGCGGCGCAGGCGCGCGCGCTCCAGCTCGTCGTCGAGCTTGGCGTCGAACGGGTCCACGTTCACCGGCAGGCGGCGTTCGCGCCAGAGGAAATACCAGGTGTCCTCGTAGCCGGGAGTGATGAATTGTGTGGACACGCCCAGCTTGCGCGCGAGGGCCTGCGTGAAGCGGCGCGCGTCTTCGCTGTCGTATGCCGCCACATCGCGTTCGTCGGCCAGCAGGGCCGGGTTGTTCCAGCAGGGCTGGCCGTCGGCGCGCCAGAAGATCGAGAGCGCCCAGCGCGGCAGCTGCTCGCCGGGATACCACTTGCCCTGGCCCATGTGCACGAAGCCGCCGTGGCCGTATTGCTCGCGCAGGCGGCCCAGCAGCTCGGTGGCATAGCCACGTTTGGTGGGGCCGAGCGCGTCGGTGTTCCACTCGGCGGCGTCGCGGTCGGTCACGGCCACGTAGGTGGGTTCGCCGCCCATGGTGAGGCGCACGTCGTGTTTCACCAGGTCGGCATCGACCTTCTGGCCCAGCGTGACCATGCTGGCCCACTGCTCCTCGGTGTAGGGCTTGGTCACGCGCGGCGATTCGTAGACACGTGTCACGCCCATGTG
Source organism: Gammaproteobacteria bacterium (assembly GCA_018903185.1). Lineage (GTDB taxonomy): Bacteria > Pseudomonadota > Gammaproteobacteria > Burkholderiales > Burkholderiaceae_C > Hydrogenophaga. The sequence continues at coordinate 3,475 of JAHIQV010000187.1, forward strand.
GTGCTCGAAGGTGACTTCGCACTTGTCCATGGCGCCTTCCACCGGCGCCGCGCTGGACGGCTGCGGCGTGCAGGCCAGCGGGATGTGGCCTTCACCGGCCAGCAGGCCGGAGGTGGGATCGAGCCCGATCCAGCCGGCGCCGGGCAGGAAGACCTCGCACCAGGCGTGCAGGTCGGTGAAGTCTTTTTCGGGGCCGCTCGGGCCGTCGATGCTTTTCACATCGGGCGCGAGCTGGATCAGGTAGCCCGAGACGAAGCGCGCGGCCAGGCCCAGGTGGCGCAGCATCTGCACCAGCAGCCAGCCGGTGTCGCGGCAGGAACCGCTCTTGAGCTTGAGCGTTTCTTCGGGTGTCTGCACGCCCGGCTCCATGCGGATGGTGTACGAGATGTCGCGCTGCAGCATCTGGTTCACGTCGACCAGGAAGTCGATGGTGCGGCGCTTCTTCAGGTCCACCTGGGCGAGGTAGGCCTTGAGGTCTTCGGTGAGCGGCGCGGTGGCCAGGTAGGGCGCGAGTTCCTGCAGCTGCGAGGCGTCGTAGCTGAACGGGAATTCTTCGGCGCGCGGCTCCAGGAAAAAGTCAAAGGGGTTGTGCACCGCCATCTCGACCACCAGGTCGATCGTGACCTTGAACTCGGTGGTGGGCTCGGGGAACACCAGGCGCGCCTGGTAGTTGGCGAACGGGTCCTGCTGCCAGTTGATGAAGTGGCCCGCCGGTTCGATCTTCTGCGAGTACGACAGCACCTTGGTGCGGCTGTGCGGTGCGGGGCGCAGGCGTACCACCTGGGGACCGAGTTTGACCAGGCGGTCGTACCGATAATGGGTGATGTGGCTCAGGGCAACATGAATGGCCATGCTGGTGTCTTTCAACAGGGGGAAGAAAACGATGGGTCCGCGGACGAGAAAAGGGTCGTCGCGGCTTGCTGCCATGCTAGCAAGTCTTGCGCCACGGCTGTGTGACAAAGCTGCCCTGTGCGGGCCCAGGGTACCGGGCTGAGCATGGCGGGCCTGGCGTTGGCCTGGCTGCCCGGGTGGGTGTTCGGGGTTGCCTGGCAGTTGCAGCAGGCCGCGCTCTGGCCTTGGCAGGGGTACGGGAGGCTGCTGTTCGCCAGTGGGCTGCTGATGGCCTGGCTGCTGTGGCGGGGCTCACCGGGCGGGCGTCGGTCGGCGTGGGTCCTGGTGCTGGCGATGGCGGCCGGTGCGTGGACGGGAGCGGGCCTGACCGGCCTGCGCGCAGCGCACTTTGCATCGCACGCGCTCGACCCGGCCCTGCAGGGCCTTGACATCGAAGTCACCGGGCGCATCGCCTCGATGCCACAGCGACTGGCCGACGGTGCGCGTTTCGAGCTGGCGGTGGAGTCCGCCGCCCGCGACGGCCGGCCGGTGCGCTTGCCCCCGTTGCTGCAACTGGGCTGGTTCAGTCGGGCGGGGTCCAAAGGCGATGGGGCTGCCCCCGGCCCCGACTGGCGCGCGGGGGACCGCTGGCGTTTCAGCGTGCGTTTGCGCAGTCCGCACGGCAACGCCAACCCGCATGGTTTTGACCGCGAGCGCTGGCTATGGGAAA
>JAHIQV010000188.1 GCA_018903185.1 Gammaproteobacteria bacterium
CACATGAAGCTGGCATGGTCCGATTCCATTGACAACCTCGACTGGAGCGAGCTCGCAGCGCTCTACCGAGCCGCCCCGCTCGGGAACAAGCTGCCGGCAACCCTGCAGGTTGCCTTCACCAACAGCATGTTCAGGTGTTTCGTTCGTGAAAACGGCGTTCTTGTGGGCGTTGGCAGGGCGCTGGCCGACGGCACTGACTGCTCCTACATCTGCGACGTGGCGGTCATGCCCAGCCACCAAGGCACAGGTCTGGGCAAAGCAATCGTCGCCAAACTGCTGGCCTTGTCAGCCGGCCACAAGAAGATCATTCTCTATGCCGTCCCCGGCAAGGAACCGTTCTACAAGAAGTTCGGCTTTCGGCGCATGCGCACCGCCATGGCCATTTTCGAGAATCAGGCACTGGCGGCCGAGCGCGGCTATATCGATGAATCCTGAACCGTCCATAGCCCTTTGCCGGCACCGTCGACGGGCCGGTGCTTGACCGATTGCGGGCACTGCCGCGCCGAGGAGCGCTGCGCGTTGACCGTCAGCCGCTCCGGGCGGTGGTGTAACGCCCTGTACCAGCTCGGAATCGACCACCCCCAACGTTTACCATGGCGCACCCCGCCAGCCGAACCGCTCAACACCGCACCGACCCATGACCACACCCGACGACGCCACCATCCTTGCCGACACCCGCCACTGGATCGAGAAGGCGGTGATCGGGCTCAACCTGTGTCCGTTTGCGCGTTCGGTCTATGTGAAGAACCAGGTGCGCATCGTGGTGAGCCGTGCGCGGCACCTGGATGCGTTTCTGGACGAGCTGGACCACGAGCTGGATCTGCTGGTGAACACGCCGGCCGAAGAGATCGACACCACCTTGCTGGTGCACCCCACGCTGTTCCCGGACTTTGTTGTCTTCAACGATTTCATGAACGTGGTGGACGATGTGGTGCTCGAGCACGAGCTCGAAGGCATCGTGCAGGTGGCGAGCTTCCACCCCCAGTTCCAGTTCGAGGGCGTCCCGCCCGATGACATCAGCAACGCGACCAACCGCGCACCGTACCCCGTGCTGCACTTGCTGCGCGAAGAAAGCGTGGAACGCGCTGTGGCCACCGAAGGTGGCGACGCGGAGGCGATCGTCGAGCGCAACATCGCCACCCTGCGTGAACTGGGTGCGGCCGGCCTGCAGGCGTTGCTCTCAAAACCCTGAACTGACCGGCTTTTTTGCTCCTTTCGGACCTGAATGGCGAAGGGTTTGCTCATAATCCAGACAAGTGAATACCTTCTTGTCCGGCGACCCCTTTTCCACTGCCATGAGCGCTCGAACTGATTCCCCTTTTGATACCTGTCTGGTCGAGGCGCTTGTCCTGACGCGTGGGTGGGTGCCACGCTGGTTGGGCAAACTGCTGGAGACGCTGCACCAGCGTGAGACCTCGGCCTCAAACCTGAATGAAAAACAGGTTTTTTCCCAGGCGCGTACGGTGCTGGCCAGCCATCGAGATCTGCTGGCCGGTCGCTTCATTGCCGAGATATCCCAGGTGGTGCAGCACTCCTCGGCGACCCAAAAGAATGCCGCGACGGCGCGCAGCCTCAAATCGCTGAGCTTTGATGATCTGGAGCTCATGGACCACCAACAGGTGCAGGAGACCGTGGAGCGCGCGCGCGTGCAGCAGGTCATCAAGATGGCCGCCGAGGAGGAACTGGTCGCCTTCAATGCCCGCCTGTGTCGTGCCCAGGGGCATGAGGTGGTGCGAAACGAAACCAACCCGCTGCGGCCCGAGGCGGTGGTGGGTGCGCTCATGAAAGCACTGTCGGGGCTGCACGTTGACGAGGCGGTTCGCGCGCTTTGGTTGCATGTCGGCGCGGTGTCCCTGGGCAACGAGCTGCAGCAGTTTTACCGATCCCTGACGATGTTGCTCGACGGCATGGGGGTGCAGCCCGCAGGCTACGTGGTGGTGCAGGCCGCCAAGGCTCGACCTGCCGCGTCGGTGGCGCCGTCGGCGGCTCGACCGGACAGCGTGTCGGCGACTGCGATGCTCGGCAACGATGCGCTGCTCACGCTGGACCACCTGCACCAGTTGCTGGTGGGCAACCTGGAGCACAGCGATGGAGCGGCATCCGACCAGGGCATGTCGGGGTCGGGCAACGCCATGGTGCGCACGCTCGCGGCCGAGGTGGTCACGCTGATGCTGCGGCGCATTGTTGAAGACCAGCGCTTGCTGCAACCGGTACGCGACATGGTGCAGCGCATCAAGCCCGCCCTGCTGCAGCTGGCCCGCAGCGATCCGCGTTTTTTTGCCGACCGGCACAATCCCGCCCGCCATCTGCTGGATGCCATCACCACGCAGAGTCTGGCTTTCACCAGCGAGCAGGATCCCGGATTTGTCGCCTATGCACAGAGGGTGCATGAAATTGTGATGGCCCTGCAGGCGCCAACCCAGAGCCTGCCGGAGCTGATGCCCGTGCTGCTGCAGCGCTTCACCGAGGCAGACGCCGCCATCGCCAGCACCCAGGCGCCCAAGCGTGGTCTGGCGATGAAGACGCTGCTGCGGGTGGAGCAGCGCCGTTTGCTGGCCGAGCGGGTGGCCACCGAGGTCCAGGCGCGCAACGATTTTGCCCGCGCCCCCGGCGTGGTGCGGCGTTTCCTGACGGGGCCCTGGGCACAGGTGGTGGCGCAGGCGCGCCTGGACACGGTCGCACACGGCGAAGCCTTGCCGGCGGACGCCGCGGCCCACCGCTACATGAGCGTGTTGCCCGATCTGTTGTGGTCCAGCCAGCTAGCGCAGACCAGCCTCAACCGCCCGCGTCTGATCAAGATCATTCCCGGCCTGTTGCGTACCCTGCACGAAGGACTGGACGCGATCGACTATCCGCGCCCGCAGGCGGAGAGTTTTTTCCAGACCCTGATGGGCCTGTATGAGGCGGCCTACAAGACCGAACGCAGCGGGTCAGATTCCCCGCAGGACAACCCGCCAAGCCGGCAGGACCCGGACGAGTATGAGCCGTGGATGCAACCGAACGAAGCGCGCGATACCGGCTTCATGGAGGACCTGGCAATTGAAACCCATCCGGCATTCATGGACACCCAGCCCATGGCCCGGCTGGACGACCTGGATGACGACGAGACCGCCGATCCGCCGGCCGCAACGCTCACCGTGGGGTGCTGGGTGGACCTGATGCAGCAGGACCAGTGGCTGCGTTGTCAGCTGAGCTGGGCCAGTCCGCACGGCACCATGTTCCTGTTCACCACGGCCGATGGGCGCTCGATATCACTCACCCAGCACGGACTGGAACGGCTGCAGGCGCTGGGCCGTCTGCGGGTGGTGGCCGACCATGGGGTGGTTGACGAAGCGCTGGATGCGGTCGTGCGCCAGGCTTTGCGCAACTCCGGCAGAGGCTAGGTAACGGGCCCCCGCGCTCCGCCGCTGCGCGGGTCGCTGCCCCCCGAGGGGGATGATCCGGCCTGGGGCGGCCCGGCGCCGGATCCATGGCCCCCGCGCTCCGCCGCTGCGCGGGTTGCTGCTCAGGCGCGCTGAAGCAGTTTCTGCCGCACCAGCGCGATGTTGTTGCGCAGGGCGTACAGCTCGTCGGTGTAGGACAGCGGCACCACCACCTGTTCCACCTTCTCCTCCAGCGCGTCGAGCTGTTCGAGCAGTTCCGACAGCGGCAGCGGGCCATCGTTGTCCTGGCTGCGCTGTTCGATGCTGCGCAGCTGGGCGTACCAGCGGAACACGCGCGAGCGGATGCGGAACGCGTAGAGCGGTGGCACGACGCGCGACAGCGGCAGGGCCAGCGCCAGGATCAGGCCCATGGCGAGCCACATGCGTTCGACCAGGTTGGCCAGCCAGAAAGGCAGGTAGCGTTGCAGAAACGGGGGTCCGTTCTTGATGGCGCGTACCGCTTCGGGTGAGAGCGGCACCTCGCTGTGCTCCAGGCTGGGGTATTCGCGCGCCCGGCTGAACCAGCCGCCGCCGCCGTGCAGGTCGGTCGCGGTCTGGGCGAAGAGCTGCAGGATCGCCGGGTGGGTCTTGACGCCGGCCAGCAGGCTGGTGGTGGACGCCACCAGGCGCACGTCCTGCGCCGGCACGTTCTTTGACAGGTCCACCACACCCTGCGGCATGACCACCGGCGTGAGGTAGGCAAAGCGGCGTGAATAGGCCTCGCTCTGCGCAAAGTCGAGCAGGTGCACACCCGGCGACTGCAGCAGCATCTGCACCATCAGCGACTCGGGGGCCGAGGCGAACACCAGGGCATCGAGATCTCCGTCCAGAAAGGCCACAGTGGCAGGGGTCTGTTCGAGTTCGCTCAGCTGCATTTTCTGGCGGTCGAGGCGGTTGACGTCGAGCAGTGTGGCAAACAACCGGGGCACACCGCTGCCGGGGGTGCCCACGTTGACACGACCACCCTGCAGCTCGCTCAGGTTGGTGATGGTGGGCTTCTGCATCAGGCGCTGCGCGGCGTCTTCGCGGTAGAAGAGCCACAGTGGCTCGACGAAGAGGCTGCCCAGCGAGACGATGGATTCCTCCTCGTCGTAGCCGAAGTCCGCGCTGCCACCCTGCACAAAACCGATATCGGCCTGGCCCGAGCGCAGGAGTTCCAGGTTGGCCGAAGAGCCCTCCGTGGGCAGCAGCTCGACGGTGATGCCATAGCGCGCCAAGGCCGTGGCATAACGTTTGCCGAACTCGTCGTAGGCGCTTTGCGCCGGGCCTGTGGCCAGCACCACGCGCTTCGGCGGATTGGGGTCGAGCCACCAGTAAGTGAAGGCCAGCAGCGCCAGCGTGAGCAGCGCAAACGGGCCGATGGAGACCGCCAGATCGCGCAGCGACAGCAGGGTGTAGCGGATGTTTTGGGACATTGCGCTACCTTAGCACGCAGCTGCTGCACGCCGGTGGCGGTCACCGGTGGCCGTGGCCGGACTGGTCGCTCAGACGCAAGATCTGCTCACGGCCGGATCAGGGACTTTGTCGGGGTTTGCTCGTACTCAAGTTTCAAAAACCAGAGAACGGCTTTGTTGATGGTCTCTCACGGGGTTCGGGCGGCGTCGCGTTGGAGTTCGATCACCGTGTAACTGCCGGACAGCTTGTCGGCACGGAAGCGGATCTTGTCGCCG
>JAHIQV010000189.1 GCA_018903185.1 Gammaproteobacteria bacterium
CGTGCAGGCGGGTGAAGACCAGCTCGACCACCGGGGCTTTTTCTTCCGGGTGCAGGCCGAAGGGGATACCACGGCCGTCGTCTTCCACGCTCACCGAGTGGTCGGTGTGCAGCGTGACCTTGATCTTTTTGCCGTGTCCGGCGAGCGCTTCGTCGGCCGCGTTGTCCAGCACTTCCTGGATGATGTGCAGCGGGTTGTCGGTCCGGGTGTACATGCCCGGACGCTGTTTCACCGGCTCCAGTCCCTTGAGGACACGGATGGAGCCTTCTGAATATTCGTTCGTGGATTGGGTCGCCATGGGGGCGGATTGTATGCGCCCCGTCCAAAAACACTGGATGCAATTACAGACCAAACACCTGCCACCTCTACCGATTCGCGCTGCGCATCAATCATGGCCGCCGATTTCATGACCCCACGCGCCGGGGTGACACCCACCGAAAGGCCGGATTCGCTACAGTCTCGGGATGACTTCTTCCCCGGCCGCCGCGTCGCCCCCCCGTCTTTCTGCGTTCCAGGTGCTGGCCTGCGGCGCTGCCATCGTCACCCTGTCCATGGGCGTGCGCCACGGTTTCGGCCTCTGGCTGCTGCCGATCACCCAGGAAATGGGCTGGACGCGTGAGAATTTCGCCTTTGCGCTGGCCATCCAGAACCTCTCCTGGGGCCTGTTCGGCATTTTTGCCGGCATGGCGGCCGACCGCTTTGGCGCCTTCCGCGTGCTGCTGGTGGGTGCCGTGCTGTACGCGCTGGGTCTGGCCGGCATGGCGCTCTCGCCCACACCGCTGACCTTTGCGCTCACCGCGGGTGTGCTGATCGGTGCGGCCCAGGCCGGCACCACCTACGCCGTGATCTACGGCGTGATCGGGCGCCAGATCCCGGCCGAAAAGCGCTCCTGGGCCATGGGCGTGGCGGCCGCGGCCGGCTCGTTCGGCCAGTTCCTCATGGTGCCGGTCGAAGGCTGGCTCATCAGTGCGTTCGGCTGGCAGGAGGCGCTGCTGTTCCTGGGCGCAGCGGTGCTGCTGATCATGCCGCTGGCGCTGTTTTTGCGCGAGCCGGGTTTTGTGGGTGGCGTGGCGCCCAAGCGCGAACAGACCATTCTCCAGGCGCTGCGCGAGGCCTTCAAATACCGCAGCTTCCAGCTGCTGATGGCGGGCTATTTCGTCTGCGGCTTCCAGGTGGTGTTCATCGGTGTGCACATGCCGAGCTACCTGAAAGACAACGGTCTGTCGCCCCAGGTGGCGAGCTATGCGCTGGCGCTGATCGGCCTGTTCAACGTGATCGGCACCTACGCCGCAGGTGCCCTGGGCCAGCACATGCCCAAGCGCCATATCCTGGCCTTCATTTACCTGGCGCGTGCGGTGGCGATCAGCGTCTTCCTGATCGTGCCGCTGTCGCCTGCCAGCGTGTATGTGTTTTCCGCCGTCATGGGCGTACTCTGGCTGTCCACCATTCCGCCGACCAACGCGGTGGTGGCGCAGATTTTCGGTGTGGCACACCTCTCCATGCTCGGCGGCTTCGTGTTCTTCAGCCACCAGATCGGCAGTTTCATGGGCGTCTGGCTGGGCGGCGTGCTGTACGACCGGACCGGGAGTTACAACATCGTCTGGTACATCTCGATCGCGCTGGGCGTGTTCGCCGCGCTGGTCAATCTGCCCGTGCGCGAGTCGCCCATCACCCGCGGTCCGCAGCGCGTGGGAGCGGCCGCGTGAAGCCCCTGGTGGTCAAGGCATTTGTATGGGCCGGCGTGGCGCTGGCCCTGCTGGCCACGCTCGCGCTCTACAACCGGCCGGATTTCCTGGTGAACCTGGCGGACCAGCTCTGGAGCTGTTTCTGATGCACGGCACCGAAGCGCCTTCTGCCTGGATCAGCCGCTGGTCGCATCTCGTGCCGCCCGGCGGCAGGGTGCTAGACGTGGCCTGCGGGCATGGGCGCCACCTGCGCTGGTTTGCGGAGCGGGGCCACACGGTCACCGGTGTCGACCGCTCTGCCGAGGCCATTGCGGCGGTGGCAAGGCTCGGTCGTGCCGTCGAAGCCGACATCGAGAGCGGCCCCTGGCCCTTTGCGGACGAACAGTTCGACGCGGTGGTGGTAACCAACTACCTCTGGCGCCCCCTGCTGCCTCAAATCGTGGACAGCGTGGCGCCGGGTGGCGTGCTGCTCTATGAAACCTTTGCCGCCGGCAATGAAACCGTGGGCAAGCCCTCGCGGCCCGATTTCCTGTTGCAGCCCGGCGAGTTGCTGCGTGCCTGCGCTGGTCTGCACATCGTGGCCTATGAAGACGGCTTCACCGACCGGCCCGAGCGCTTCGTTCAACGTGTCGCGGCGGTGCGAAAACACCCGGATCCGTCCGCCCTGCCCGCGCGGTATCCGCTGGATGCCTCTGGGTAGAATGTCAGATTCGCGCGCCCGCTGATGGCGGCCTCTGCACAGAGGCCAACAGGCAGGTGCCCACCTCTTGAGCCCATCGCTTATGAAACCCATTACCGGCAGCATCGTGGCCTTGGTCACGCCCATGAACACCGACGGCAGCGTGGACTACCCCACCCTGCGCAAGCTGATCGACTGGCACATCGCCGAGGGCACGGACTGCATTGGCGTGGTCGGCACCACCGGCGAGTCGCCCACGGTCACGGTCGAAGAGCACTGCGAGATCATCCGAGTCTCGGTGGAGCAGGCCAAGACCCACGGTGAGAAGCGCGTGCCCATCATGGCCGGCTGCGGCGCCAATTCGACCGCCGAGGCGATCGAACTGGCGAAATTCGCGAGCAGTGTCGGCGCCGACTGCCAGTTGCAGGTCGTGCCCTACTACAACAAGCCCACGCAAGAAGGCCAGTACCAGCATTTCAAGGCCATCGCCGAAGCCACCGGCGACCTGCCCATCGTGCTGTACAACGTGCCCGGCCGCAGCGTGGCGGACATGTCGGTTGAAACCGCCCTGCGCCTGGCGCAGGTGCCGGGCATCGTCGGCATCAAGGAAGCCACCGGCAACATCGAGCGCGCCCAGTGGCTGATCCGCGAAGCGCCCGAAGGCTTTGCGATCTACTCCGGTGACGATCCGACCGCCGTGGCGCTGATGCTCTGCGGCGGCCAGGGCAATGTGAGCGTGACGGCCAACATCGCGCCGCGCCTCATGCACGAGCTCTGCGTGGCCGCCATCGCGGGCAACACGCGCAAGGCCATGGACATCCAGCTGCGCCTGATGCCGGTGCACAAGAACCTGTTTGTTGAAGCCAACCCGATCCCGCTCAAGTGGGCCATGGCCCGCATGGGTCTGTGCTCGGAAACCATGCGCCTGCCGCTCACGCCGATGTCCCGCGCCCTGGAACCCCTGGTCGAAGGGGCGCTCAAAGACAGTGGCCTGATCGATTGAACGTTGCCCGCCCGACTTCCCCATTTCTTCCGAACCCCGAGTCCGCTCATGCAAGTCACTTCAAAACGCCCGACACCCCTCACGGCATCGCCCCTCGCCTCGCGCCCTCTGGGCCGCATTGGCGTGATCGCCGTGGCCGCCCTGCTGGCGAGTGGCTGCACCATACTGCAGGAAGACAAGATCGACTACAAGAGTGCCCAGCGTGGCAGTACCCTGGATGTGCCGCCCGATCTGACGCAGCTCAGCCGCGACTCGCGCTACAACGTCCCGGGCGCTGCGGTGACCGCGAGCGGCCAGCAGGCGGCCCAGGCGGCGGTCACGCCCGGCGCCACGGCGGTCTCCTCGGTGGGCGACGTGCGCATTGAACGCGCGGGCAACCAGCGCTGGCTGGTGGTGAACCGTCCGGCCGAAC
>JAHIQV010000190.1 GCA_018903185.1 Gammaproteobacteria bacterium
CGGCGCGTAGCCGCGGCGGTTCAGCAACACCAGGCACTGCTCGCCGCGTTCAATGCGCTCGCTCATGGCCGCCAGCAGCGGGGGCGCCAGCACGGCGCCCTTGGGCTGGTGGTTCATGTCCACCAGGCGCAGGCGCGGCAGCGCCCCGCCGCCGATGCGCCCCGGCATCGTCAGCCGCACATAACGCCCCTGGTCCGCCGCGTGCCAGCTCTCCAGCGAGGGCGTGGCTGAGCCCAGCAGCACCAGGCAACGCGGGTTGACGACGTCTCCCCCTCTTGCTCCCTCTCCCTCTGGGAGAGGGCGGGGGGGAGGGCCCGCGCGAAGCAGCGCCGCGTCAGCCGCTAAAGCCTCGCTCTCGACTTTCGCCCGGTACACCGCCAGATCCCGCGCCGAATAGCGCGCACCCTCCTGACTCTTGTAGCTCGGGTCGTGTTCTTCATCCACCACGATCAGCCGCAGCCCCGGCAGGCTCGCAAAGATCGCCATGCGTGTGCCCAGCACGATGCGCGCGCTGCCCGTGTGCGCCGCCAGCCAGCTGTTCAAACGCTGTGCCGGTGTCATGCCGCTGTGCAGGCAGACCACCGAGCCGGCGCCGAATCCGGGCTCGAAACGCTCGCGAAAACGCGCTTCCAGCTGGGGTGTGAGGTTGATTTCGGGCACCATCACCAGCACCTGGGTGGGGCTTTCGCCGTCAGAGACCGTGGTTTCCAGCACCGCCTGTGTGGCGCGCAGGTACACCTCGGTCTTGCCGCTGCCGGTGGCTCCAAACAGCAGCACCGGGGTGCTGGCAGCGGCCAGGGCCTGCAGCGCCTCGGCCTGCTCGTCGCTCAGGTCGTGTCCGCTCAGTTCGCCCGGGGTGGCCGGTCCGGCCGCTCCCGCCTTGGCGCGCTTTTTGAGCCGGCGGGCCAGTTGGGTGCTGTCGAGCCCGCGCAGCTGCGGCGGCAGCGCGGCCAGTGCCACCTCGCCCAGGCTGCGCTGGTAATACTGGGCGCTGAATTTCACCAGTTGGCGCCAGCACGCATTCAGCGGCGGCAGGCCGTCCAGCACGCCCGCGACCGCTTTGGTCCGGGCTTCGGTCAGGCCTTCGGGTGGTGCGTCCGGGCAGTCCCAGACCACGCCCAGCACCTCGCGCGACCCCAGCGGCACACGCACCAGCACCCCCGGCGCGAGCGACAACTCACTTCGGTACGTGAGCGTCGCCCCCACGCCGCTGTGGGCCGGGGTGGCAACAACGATGCTGGGCCAGAAAGCCATGGTTAGCGGAGTTTCCTCAGTTCAACTGTCGGAAAGCGATGCAAGTCTTTGATTTACCGGGGCTTATCCGACTATCCAGACTTTCTGTGGATAACTTTGTTGATAGGTGCATTTTGCGGGCCGGGAAGCCTTGTAAATCAAGGGCTTGCTTAAACTGCCCGGAAAAAAAGCAGAAATCAAAAGTCAATCAAATCAACAACTTGCGAGAGTTGGCTTGCGCCGAACCGATTCATAAGCGCCGAAAAATTGTTGCGGCGCCGCAGCACAAGATTTGTGCATAAGTGAGATGTGTCAAGTCGTTTTTTCCCGGGCTTTTGTGCTATGGGCTTGTCGCAGGCTGGGGTTTTGACCCCCATGCAGCGGTCTGGGACCGCCCGGCCGGTCTGGCCAGGGCCGCGGTCAACCTTGCGCGCGCAGGCGTTTCGAGTGCGTGTGCACCGCGTCCACCAGCACCTTCACGCTCTCCGGCGGGGTGTACTGGCTGATGCCGTGGCCCAGGTTGAAGATGTGCGTGGGCCCGGTGCCGGCGCCCTGGTGGGGCTTTCCAAAACTTTCCAGCACGGCCGCCACTTCACGGTCGATCGCCTCGGGCGGCGCGAACAGCACGTTCGGGTCGATGTTGCCTTGCAGGGCTTTGGTGTCGCCCACCGCGGCGCGTGCCTTGGCCAGGTTCACCGTCCAGTCCAGGCCCAGGGCTTCGCAGTCCAGGCCCTTCATGTCGTCCAGCCACAGGCCACCGCCCTTGGTGAAGACGATGCGCGGAATGGTGGCGCCCCCGTGTTCGCTCTTGAGCTGCGCGAGCACGCGCTTGGTGTAGGCGAGCGAAAAGTCCTGGAACTTGCCGTCGGCCAGCACGCCGCCCCAGCTGTCAAAGATCATCACCGCCTGCGCGCCGGCCTCGATCTGGGCGTTGAGGTACGTTGCCACCGAGTCCGCGTTGATCGCGAGGATGCGGTGCATCAGGTCCGGGCGGCTGTACATCAGCGATTTCACCGCGCGGTAGTCGTCCGAGCCACCGCCCTCCACCATGTAGCAGGCCAGCGTCCAGGGGCTGCCCGAAAAGCCGATCAGCGGCACGCGGCCGTTGAGCGCCTTGCGGATGCTGGTCACGGCGTCAAACACGTAGCGCAGCTTCTCCATGTCCGGCACGGCCAGCGTGGCCACGTCGGCCTCGGTGCGCACCGTCTTCGCAAACTTCGGGCCTTCGCCCTGCTGGAAGCTGAGGCCCAGGCCCATCGCGTCAGGCACGGTCAGGATGTCGCTGAACAAAATCGCCGCGTCCAGCGCATACCGCTCCAGCGGCTGCAGCGTCACCTCGGTCGCATAGTCCACGTTCGTCGCCAGCCCCATGAAGCTGCCCGCCCGGGCGCGCGTGGCGCAGTACTCGGGCAGGTAGCGGCCGGCCTGGCGCATCAGCCACACCGGCGTGTGGTCGGTCGATTGGCGCAGGCAGGCGCGCAGGAAGGTGTCGTTCTGCAGGGGGGCGTAGCTCATGGGGGTGTCCGGTGCGGTCGTCGATAGAAAGCTGGGATTATCCCGCGCGGCGTTGACGCATGAGCAGCGCATCCGCGGCGCCGATCGCGGGATGGATTCGGCCATCAGCGAGTACCGAAGTCGACCTTGGCGCCTGAACCATCACGCCATCGAAACGGTACCGGCCAGGCACTGGGCTCGCACAGTGCTCACTTTCACCGTCCGCGGGCAGCTCATCCTTCGGCAGAACTGTCAAAAAGTGGCGTAAGTCTTTGATTTGACTTGGCTTCTGCCGATGCCCCATCTTTCTGTGGATAACTTTGTTGATAGCGCCTGTGTACCTACCGGGAGGCCTTGTAAATCAAGGGTTTTCTTGAACTGCCCGGAAAAAGGGCAAAAATAAAAAGTCAATGAAATCAAAGACTTGAGGATGTGGCCGGCCGGTGAGGTGTGTTTTGATTCCCTGCGATGTCCTGGCGGGTCGCTGCACAGGATTTGTGCATAAGTGACGGCTGTCAAGCGTTTTTTTCTGACGGGCTTGTGCCGCGGACCTCCCGGTGTCTTGCCTCAAGACGCCGCGACCCTTCAGGTCTTGTACTTCACGCTGCAGCCGTAAGCCTGGCTGGTCGCCACGCTCACCGGTTTGCCCGCCAGCAGTTCGGTCAGGCCCTGGCGCACGTGGTTGGTGGCTTTTTCGATGTCGGCCACGCGGGCGGTGGGGATGCTGTCGATGGCGCCCGCGTAGGCCAGCAGGCCCTGGCCGTTGACGATGTACATGTGGGGGGTGACGCGGGCGCCGTAGGCCTTGCCGACGTTGCCGTCTTCGTCCATCAGCGTGGAGCTGGGGCTGGCGCCTTTCTCGGTCATCCAGCGCGCGAGCTGCGGCGGGCTGAGGTAGTCGCCGCTGGCCTCTTCGGTGGAGTTGATCGCCAGCCAGACCACGCCCTGATGGGTGAAGTCTTTCTGCAGCGCCTGCATGTTGCCCTGGTAGTGCTTGCGCACGAAGGGGCAGCCGGGGTTGTTCCACTCCAGCACCACCAGCTTGCCCTTGAATTGCGAGAGCTTGACGGGTTTGCCCGCCGTGTCGCTCAGCGTGAAGTCGGGCGCGGGCTGGCCGACGCTGGCGGCGGCGTGGGCCGCACGGGGCAGCAGGCCGGCTGGCAGGGCGAGCACGCCCAAACCGGTGGCGCCCAGGGTGTTGAAGTGGCGTCGTTGCATCATGGTCTGGCTCCGTTGGACAACAGAAGAACTACGACACGGGCGCGGCGCTTTGGTTCAAGGCACCCGCGGAACCGGCTCCGCCGGGCCGCCAGGTGTGCCCCCCGGGGGGGTGACGCCGCAGGCGGCGCGGGGGGATTACAACCCGGCAATCACCGCGCGGACCTCGTCCACGCCCAGCACCTCGGACAGCACCTGCGGCGCCTGTCCGTTCTTGTGAATCGCATACACCGGCACGCCGTTGCGGCCCAGGCTGGCCAGCGCGGCGGTGACGGCGGGGTCGCGTCGGGTCCAGTCGGCGCGCAGCAGGGCCACGTTTTTGGCGGCGATGTCGCCCAGCACATCGGCGTTGGCGAGCGTGGTGCGCTTGTTGTACTGGCAGGTCACGCACCAGGCGGCGGTGAAGTCGATGAACACCGGGCGGCCCTCGGCCAGCAGGGCGGCCTGGCGCTCGGGGCTCCAGGGCTGCCAGCTCACGCCCTGCACGGCGGTGGCGACTTCGGCGCCGGGGCTGGCGTCCTGCATCCGCGTCACGTTGGGGCCAACCGCCCAGCCCAGCCACAGCAGACCGGCGAGCGAGAAACCGGCCAGCACGGTGCGGCTCTTGCCACGCAGGCCGAGCGCCCACACCAGCAGCGCCAGCACCACCAGCAGCATCAGCAGGGCCGCAGCGCCGTCGATACCGCTCTGCTGGCCCAGCACCCAGAGCAGCCAGACCACGGTGGCGAACATGGGGAAGGCCATGCCACGGCGGAAGGTGTCCATCCAGGCGCCGGGGCGCGGCAGGGCGCGTGCCACGGCTGGCCACCAGCTGGCCACCAGATAGGGCAACGCCATGCCCAGACCGAGCATGCCGAACACAGCCAGCGCCTGCACCGTGGGCAGGGCGATGGCCAGGCCCAGCGAGGCGCCCATGAACGGCGCGGTGCAGGGCGAGGCGATGGCGGTGGCGAGCACGCCGGTCAGGAAGGCATCGGCTGTGGGGTTTTTGGCCTGCAGGCTGGCCAGGCCGCTGGGCAGCACGCTGCCGAATTCGAACAGGCCGGCGAGGTTCAGGCCGATCAGGGTGAACAGCACGGCCAGCGCAGCCACCACGCCCGGGCTTTGCAGCTGGAAGCCCCAGCCCAGCTGCTCGCCGGCGGCGCGCAGGCCCAGCAGCAGACCGCCGAGCGCCAGGA
>JAHIQV010000191.1 GCA_018903185.1 Gammaproteobacteria bacterium
CTGGCCGTGCGCAGTGCAGCGGAGCGACGCACCTGCATCGATCCGGCCATCTTGGAACGTGGCCGAAAAGCTGTCAGCAGCGCCGACATCCAGGCCATGGTCGACGCCGATCTGGCGTTCCACCGTGCGATCTACCGGGCGGCGGGCAACCCGCTGATCGAGCAGAGCGCCCTGCTGCACTGGCACCACATCCGCCGAGCCATGGGCGTCACGCTGCAGACCGCCAGCCTGCACGAGCCGGTATGGGACGAACACGAAGCCATTGCCCGCGCCGTCGCGGCCGGCGATGCCACTTTGGCCGAAACCCTGATGCGCCAGCACTGCGGCCTGGCCAGCCGCAATCTGGGCCACCACATGAGCCGCACAACACCTGCTATGGCGACAGCCACCTAGAACAACTCCATGGTTCTTTTGAACCATTTGATGCGGTTTTCAGGCATGTCCTGAAAACCGCTTTTTTTTGTCTGCCGGCAGACACCCAACCCCTACAATTTTTCCCTTTGCCCTCTCAGAAAAGCGCCCGAAACATGCCCAGTGCCACACACCTCTCCGACCCTGTGATCCCGATATCCATTGCCGTGCTGGGCATCGGTCTGATGGGCTACCCCATGGCTCGCCGGCTGTGCGAGGCGGGTCACCGGGTGACGGCCTGGAACCGCTCGCGGGCCAAGGCCGAACGCCTGGAGCCCTTCGGCGCCCGGGTGTGCGACACACCGGCCCAGGCCGTGGCGCAGGCCGACTTCGTCATCACCCTGCTGGAAAACGGCGATGTGGTGGAAGACGTGCTGTTCCGCCAGGGCGGCACCGAGGGCCTGCGCCCCGGCGCGCTGGTGGTGGACATGTCCTCGATCCTGCCGCGCCAGGCCCGCGACCACGCAGCGCGGCTGGCGGCGCTGGGCGTGATGCACCTCGACGCGCCGGTGTCGGGCGGCACCGTGGGCGCCGAGGCCGGCACGCTGGCGATCATGGCGGGTGGCGACCTGGCCGATTTCGAGCGCGCCGTGCCGGTGTTCAGCGCCCTGGGGCGTGCCACCCATGTGGGACCACACGGTGCGGGCCAGCTCGCCAAACTGGCCAACCAGATGATCGTCGGCATCACCATCGGCGCGGTGGCCGAGGCATTGTTGCTGTGCGAAAAGGGCGGCGCCGACATGGCCAGGGTGCGCCAGGCCATCGGCGGCGGTTTTGCCGACAGCCGCATCCTGCAGGTGCATGGCCAGCGCATGGTCGAGCGCGACTTTGCCAAACGCGCGGCCATCACCGTGCAGCTCAAGGACATGCGCAACGCCCTGTCCACCGCCAGCGAGCTGGGCTTCGAAGCCCCCATCACCGGTCTGTTCGAGCAGTTGTTCGCCCAGGCCGTCGACCACGGCCTGGCGGACATGGACCATTCCGCCCTGTTCGTCGAGCTCGCGCGGCGCAACGGAATGACCTGAAAGAAACGGCCATGTGGTGCGCCAGGAGCGGCTCCATACCCACAGCGGCATCAAAGAACCCGTGGCCATCTCCCGCCTCTGGATCCGGGGCGAGCTGGCCGCCGTCCGGCCAGCGGTGACGCCGACACGCACCCGGTGGCCGCACCATGGAAGCTGTCTGGCCCCACCGTCAGCCGCGCCGTCGAACTCACGATGAAAACCCCCGAGGCGCAGTCCCCCGCCTGAGCAGCAGGTTTGCCCAAGGGCATGGCGCTTTGATACCATCCAGACCTCAAGGGGACGTAGCTCAGCTGGGAGAGCGTCGCGTTCGCAATGCGAAGGTCGGGAGTTCGATCCTCCTCGTCTCCACCATGTGAAATTCCCGGACGATTCAAACCGGGTAACCCCCGCCGCCGTCTCAGCGACGGTGGCGATGCCCAACTGCTGCTGTTCGTCTGGGCGCCTCGAACGGCTGGCGGTTCGGCGGCCCCTTCGAGGGCCGGCGCAAGACCTTGAGCCCTGGGCACCGGCCCCACCATCGGCCTGGGCGCAGCGCGCCAGAAAGCGGTGGATGCCCGCCAGCGGCTCAGAACGGGCACCGACCCCGGCTGGGATCTGCGTGGCAGGCCGCAACACGACCCGACCCTGACCGACCTGCGCAAGGTCGGCGGGCTGTTGCGGGACATCAATGCCTGCGAAGACGGCATACCAGCGGCCAGGATGTAAGGCCGGGTATGCACATCGTCGCGCTGGCGAAGCATGGGGTGACCGTGCTGCGCGATCTGGAGCCCCTGACCAGGCCGAGCGGCTGTGTTTCCGGACAACCGGACCAACGCCGGAGACCTGCCGGAACGGCATCGCATGATGCAGGCTTGAGCCGATCACCTCGACACGCTTCGGTGGGCTCAGTGAAGTGATGTGTGTCCTCGGTTCTGGTACTCGCCCAATGACCCTGACAGACAAGCGGGCAACGCGGTATTTGATGGTGATGAATCTTAAAGAGGCATACACTGTGCATCTTTAAAAGAGGGTTCAGTTCGGACACACCGAAGCCACTTCGGTCGCGCATCGAAGCTGCACCCCATCGCCGCAGGAGCCCCGCCATGACCACCGTTGAACAAGCACCGCCGCTGACCCAGGCGTTGCAGCAGTCCTACCGACACGGGTTCGTCACCGACGTGGAGAGCGACTCGCTGCCGCCGGGGCTGGACGCCGACACCGTGCGCGCCATCTCGCGCCGCAAGCGCGAGCCCGATTTCCTGTTGCAGTGGCGCCTGGCGGCTTTCGAGCGCTGGCAGTCCATGGCGCACCCCCACTGGGGCCAGCTCCGCATCGAGCCGGTAGACTTCCAGGCCCTGAGCTATTACTCGGCGCCCAGGTCGCAGAAAGACGGCCCCAAGAGCCTGGCCGAGGTGGACCCCAAGCTGCTGGAAACCTACGAAAAACTCGGCGTGCCGCTGCACGAGCGGGCGCGGCTGGCCGGGGTGGCGGTCGATGCGGTGTTCGACTCGGTGTCCGTCGGCACCACCTTCCGTGAGCAGCTGGCCGAAGTCGGCGTGATCTTCTGTTCGTTCTCGCATGCCGTGCAACACCACCCGGAACTGATCGAGCGCTACCTCGGCACGGTGGTGCCGCCAGCCGACAACTTCTACGCCGCGCTGAACTCGGCGGTGTTCTCCGACGGCTCCTTCGTCTACATCCCCCAAGGCGTGCGCTGCCCGATGGAGCTGTCGTCCTACTTCCGCATCAACGCGGCCAACACCGGCCAGTTCGAGCGCACGCTGATCATTGCCGAGGAAGGCAGCCACGTGAGCTACCTCGAAGGCTGCACGGCGCCGCAGCGCGACGAGCACCAGCTGCACGCGGCGGTGGTCGAGCTGATCGCCCACGACGACGCCCACATCAAGTACTCGACGGTGCAGAACTGGTACCCCGGCGACGAACGCGGCCGGGGCGGCATCTACAACTTCGTCACCAAGCGCGGCCTGTGTGCGGGCCAGCGCTCGCACATCGCCTGGACGCAGATCGAGACCGGATCGGCCATCACCTGGAAGTACCCGAGCGTGGTGCTGCGCGGCGACGATTCGCGCGGCGAGTTCCATTCGATCGCGGTCAGCAACCACTTCCAGCAGGCCGATACCGGCACCAAGATGATCCATCTCGGCCGCAACACCAAGAGCCGCATCGTCTCCAAAGGCATCAGCGCCGGACACGCCCAGAACAGCTACCGCGGCCTGGTGCGCGTGGCCCCGACCGCGGCCGGCGCCCACAACCACACGCAGTGCGACTCGCTGCTCATCGGCCCCGACTGCGGTGCCCACACCTTCCCGTACATCGAGGCCGCGCGCGACGACGCCCTGGTGGAACACGAAGCCACCACCACCCGCATTTCCGAAGAGCGCCTGTTCTATTGCCAGCAGCGCGGCATCCACCCGCAGGACGCCACCGCCCTCATCGTCGGTGGCTTCTGCCAGGCGGTGCTGGACGAGCTGCCAATGGAATTCGCGCTCGAAGCCAAGGCGCTGCTGGCCGTTTCGCTCGAAGGCGCTGTCGGCTGAGACCCCCCACACGATCACCCAGGAAAGAACCACCATGACCCATGCCGAACCCCTGTTGCAGGTGCGCGATCTGCGCGTTGACGTTGGCGGCCGCCACGTGTTGAAGTCGATCTCGCTCGATGTCCCGGCCGGTGCGCTGGTGGTGCTGATGGGCGCCAACGGCAGCGGCAAGAGCACCCTGGGCCTGACGCTGGCCGGCCATCCGCGTTACGGCGTGGTCGGTGGCCAGGCCCGCTTTGGCGGCCAGGACCTGCTGGCCATGAGCCCCGAGGCGCGCGCGCGCGCCGGGTTGTTTGTCTCGTTCCAGGCGCCGCCCGAGATCCCCGGTGTGAAGAACAACCTGTTCATCCGCACGGCCCTCAACGCCGTGCGCGAAGCGCGCGGCGAGGCACCGCTCGACGCCTTTGATTTCCTCGGTGACGCGCGGGCCGCGGCCACCCGGCTGGGCCTGCCCGAGGCGATGCTCGCGCGCCCCGTCAACGACGGCTTTTCGGGCGGCGAGCGCAAGCGCAACGAGCTGCTGCAGCTGGCCCTGCTGCGCCCGCGCCTGGCCATGCTCGACGAAATCGATTCGGGCATGGACGTGGACGGCACCCGCGCGGTGGTCGATCTGGTGCAGTCGTTGCGCGCCCAGGGCACCGCCTTTGTGGTGGTCTCGCATTACCTGCAGCTGGTCGAGTCGCTGCAGCCCGACGCGGTGCTGCGCCTCGACCAGGGCTGCATCGCCGAGACCGGCGACCTGGCGCTGGCCCAACAGATCGCGCGGACCGGCTTTGTGCGCGCAGCCGACGCACTGGAGGCCTGAGCATGGACCACGCACGCGCCGACATCCTGGCCGCCCGCCACCGGCTGCAAGATGCGGGCTGGATCCCGCGTGACGCCGAGGCGTTTCGCCATCTGCCGCCACCGCCGGCCGCCGTCTGGCTGGGCGAAGCGCCCGAAGCCACGTTGACCGGCTGTGACGCCCACCCGCTGAGCGGCGCCGGCTGGACGCTGCACCCGCTCGGTCAGACGCCGCAGGGCCGTGTGGACGCCCGCTGGCTCGATGCCGCCGACCCGGCGCAGCGCAAGGAGCTGTTCGCCGGCCTGCCGTTGCCCATCCACCCCGATGGGGGGTCGGCCCCCGGTGACACCGCCCAGCACGATGCCGCGCCGTTTGCCTGGGTGCACCACGCGCTGTGCCGTCACGGCCTGCGGCTGCGCATCGGCGGTGAACACGCCGCCGGTCGTGGTGCCACTGAGACGGTGTGGATACAGCTGAAGCACCAGCCGCGCAGCGCGGTCGAAGCGCCGATGCTGGTGATCGATGTGCAGGACGGCGTGCACTGCGTGCTGGTGGAAACCCACCACCGCCATCATGGCGAAGGGGTGGCCTGCGAACAGCCGGTGGTGCAGAACCTGCACGCCCACATCCGGCTCGGCTCGGGCGCCACCCTGCAGCACCTGCGCAGCGTGCAGCCCGGTGCGGCCGACCGGGTCGCCCACCACCTGCAGCTGCAACTCGGGCCGGACGCGCGCTACGAACAGGGCCTGATCGCCACCGGCAGCCGCTACCACCTGCAACGCCAGGTGGTCGAGCTGGCGGGGGACCGCGCAGTGGCCCGAAGCGCCGGTTTACTGCTGGCGGCCGGCGCCGACCTCGAACAACAGGTGCGCATGCATCACACCGGCGAACGCACCCGCAGCCACGTCGAGGCCCTGGCGCTGGCCAGCGGCGCGGCGCGCGCGGTGGTCAACGCCCACACCCGCATCGCACCGGGTGCGGCCGACGCCGAGGTGCGGCAGCGGCTGACAGGGGTGCCCACCGGCGGCCAGCCCAGGCTGGTGTTGCGGCCGCACCTGGAAATCCACCACGACCAGGTGCAGGCCGCCCACGGCGCCACCTGGGGTGCCTTACCGGAAGACGCGCTGTTCTATGCCCGCCAGCGCGGCCTGGACGAACGCAGCGCGCGCGGTCTGATCATCGAAGGCATGGCCAGCGCCTTGCTCGCGCGGGTCTTTGGTGATCCCCAGTTCATCGAGTCGCTGGACCTCGCGGGCCTGTTGCGCCAGGCGGTGGCCCAACACCTGGGCAATGACCCCACCGCCCCCACCACTCCGCAGGAGGCCGCCCATGGGTGACGCCCTCCTGACCGACCGCCTGGCGCTCGATACCGTGCGCTCGCAGTTCCCCGTGCTCGCGCAACGCATCCACGGTGCCGAACTGGCCTACCTCGACAACGCGGCCACC
>JAHIQV010000192.1 GCA_018903185.1 Gammaproteobacteria bacterium
GGCGCTACTGGGTGCCGCTCAGTTCCTTATCGACGCTGGAAGGCGGGGTGGGGGCAATCTTTGCCAGTCGGTCTGAGCCGATAGCCGGAAGTTCAGGCCCTCCACCCCAACACCTCAACACCTCAACACCTCAACCATACAAGCCGGTTCCGCGGTGCCCTTGGGCCAGATCCCCCTCTGAGCGTAGATCACTCGTCCGGTGCGAAATGTCTTGATCCGGGGATGCGGTGGAACCGGCTTCGCCGGGCCACTCGCATCGCCCCCTTGAGGGGGTCGCGCGCAGCGCGGCGGGGGTGGTCAATCGAGCTCACTGCGGTTGGCCGCGTTCTGCACGTGGCACAGGGCGAGCACGGCCGCCAGTTCGGGGTCGGCGTTGAGCACGGCGCGCAGGATGGCGGCGTGTTCTTCCCAGTTCTGCCGGCAGCGGTGGCGGTTGAACGGGGTGAAGAGCAGCACGGTGCGGTCGCGCAGCGAGCGCATTACGTCCTGCAGCACCGAGTTGCCGGCGGCCTGGCTCAGCACGTCGTGGAACGCGTGGTTCAACTGCGCCAGGGCTTCGAGCTCGTTGGCATCGGCCAGGCGGTTGCCTTCCTCCAAGATGCGTCGCATCTTTGCGATCTGCTCGGGGTCCTTGTGGCGGGCCGCCAGTTTGGCGTTGAGCGCCTCCAGGTTGCCCCGCACCTCCACCAGTTCGAGTACCTGCTCCTCGCTGAAGCGGGTGACGCTCGCGCCGCGGCGCGGTTCGATGGTGACCAGCCCCTCGGCGGCGAGGTGGCGCAGGGCCTCGCGCACCGGGATGCGCGAGACGTCGAATTCGGCCGACACGCGGCCTTCGACCAGCCGGTGGCCCGGCGGCAGGCTGCCGTCCAGGATGCGCTCGCGCATCTTCTCCACCACCAACAGGGTCAGGGGTGAATGGCTGGCGCCCACGGTGGCGCCGGCACCCGCCGTCGGGTTCGGACGGCGCCCATGGGGTGTCGCGGGGCGGCGGGTGTGGTGGTCCATGTCTTGAACGGTGGGGGGTGGCAGCACCGGGGGCCTCACTGAAGCTGGCGCAGGGCCATGGCGCGCTGGGCGGCGGGGCGGCCCAGGCAACGCAGGTGCCAGGCCGCGGCGTGGGGGAAGTTCTCACCGCCGAGCACGGCCAGCCGCTGCAGCACGGCGGCCAGGTTCAGGTCGGCCACCGTGAAGCCGTCGGCCAGCAGATAGGGCTGTTCTTTCACCTGCTGGTCCAGCACCCGCAGGCGGGTCTGCAGTTGGGCCCGTGCGGCCTCGGCCAGCTCCGGTCGCCGCCGTTCCGGCGGCAGGAAGCTGGTGTGGTGAAACCACTGGCGGGCCAGCGGTTCGATTTCGGTCGCGGCCCAGAGCGTCCACTGCAGGATCTGCGACGGACCCGCGGCGCTCGCCGCCCACAGCCCACCCTCGGGGCGGGTGCGCGCGAGGTGCAGGGTGATGGCCAGGGACTCGAACAGCACCAGCCCGTCGTCGTCGATAGCGGGCACGGTGCCGTTGGGGTTCATGGCGCGGAAGGCCGGCGCGTTCAGGGCCGCCGTGTCCTGGTAGTGAACGGGAATGTGTTCGTAGGGGATGCCGAGTTCTTCGGCCGCCCAGAGCGGGCGGATGGCCCGGGAAGCGGCCACGCCGTAGATTTTGAGTGTCATGGTCAGGTGCGTTGGGGAGATGGGGGATTCAGACGGCCAGCGCCATGCCGTCCTTGCGTGGGTCCGAACCACCGATGAGGCGGCCGGCCGGATCGCGCAGCACCACCTGGGCGCCGCCGAAGTCGCTGCGCCCGCCGAGTTCGCCCAGGCCTTGCGGCTCGTGGTAACCCGCGGCGCGCAAGGCGGCGGCCACCTCGGGCGGGGTGCCGGCTTCCAGCGCCAGGGCGCGGTCGGCCTCCAGGCGCCAGCGCGGGGCATCGATCGCGGCCTGCAGGGGCTGGCCCCAGGCCGCCAGTCGGGTGATCAACTGCACATGGCCTTGCGGCTGCATTGCGCCGCCGACCACGCCGAGGCCGGCGTGGAAGGCGCCGTCTTTCAGCACCGCCGCCGGCACCACCGTGTGGTACGGGCGTTTGCCCGGGCCGGGGCCGTTGATGTGGCCGGGCTGCGAAAAACCGAAGCCGCGGTTCTGCAGCACGAAGCCGCAGCCCGGCGCAGCGATGCCCGAGCCGAAGCGTTTGAAGATGCTGCTCATCAGCGTCACGGCCAGCCCGCTGTCGTCGACCACCACGGTGCAGACCGTGTTGCCCGCGGGGTCGGCCACGGTTTCTTTCGCGTGCTGCATGGCGCGGCCCATGTGTTCGACCATGGCGACCGTGGTGGCCGGGTCGGCCGGGTCCAGCGACAGCGCGTCCAGGGCCTGCAGCGCGTGCAGCACGGCGATGCCGTGGGTGTTGGGTGGGCATTCCAGCACCGTCAGGCCGCGGAAGCGGGCGCTGGCGGGGGGCGCGAAGTGGCCGCTGTGGCTGGCAAAGTCCGCCCGCGCCAGCGCACCGCCGCGTTGCTGCACGGCGCGTTCGGCGGCCACGGCGGGCGTGTCCAGGTAGAAGGCGTCGGGGCCTTCGTTGGCAATGGCTTCCAGCACCGCGGCCAGTTCCGGGTTGACGAAGGTCTCGCCGGCGCGGGGCAGGTCGTCGGCCCGGTAGAGGGTGGCGCTGACGGGGTCCAGGCGCAGCACCGGCTCGAACAGCGCCCATTCGCGCGCCGCGACGGGTGCGACGGGGAAGCCCTCGCGCGCGGTCTGGATCGCGGCCTGGAACAGGCGCTGCCAGGGCAGGCGGCCAAAGCGGCTGTGCAGGTCGTGCCAGCCACGCACCACGCCGGGCACCGTGACCGAGAACACGTGCCGCTCGGGAATGCGCCGGCCTGGCAGGCGGTCCAGCGCGTCGAGGGAGAACTGGGCCGGCGCGCGGCCGGTGCCGTTGTAGCTCAGCGGGGCCTCGCCGGGCGGAACCACCATCGCCAGCACGTCGCCGCCGATGCCGGTGGCCATGGGTTCGACCACGCCCAGCACGGCGTCTGCCGCGATCGCGGCGTCGATCGCACTGCCGCCTTCGCGCAGCATGCGGGCCGCAGCCTGGGCGGCCAGCGGGTGGCCGGTGGCCACCATGCGGCTGTTGCCCACCACGCCCCAGGGGTTGTCTTGGGAAATCGGTTCCATCGCGGGTATTCCTATAAGTAGGGCGGGTAGGGCGCGAGCCCTGGGCATGGGTGCCACCGGCGCCCATATCCTGAACGTTAATTGTATACAGTATGCCGAATAGGCGCAACAGAGGTCAAAAAATGGCGATGCGGGTGGTTTGGGGTCCGGTAGGCCTGGCCCGGGACGTGCTCAGGAGCGGTTGTGACCCCGGATGGCACTGGTCAATGTCTGGTCCGGGTGCTCAGGCTGTAGCGGTTCATGAGGATTCGGGCAGTTTCTCTTGCCAGGGGTTGCTTTCGCCACCGTTCCTCTGAAATGTTGACCCGGTCCGGTGGCGCAGGTGTGAGGCTGCTTGCCGTCAGGACAGTGCGCTGTGCGAGGCCCGACGGGCCTTGCGCAGCGCCGCCTAACATTGGTATACCGGCTGGCACGGCATATGCATACTGTATACGTAGAGGAAAAATAGGATGGTAAATCGCATCAAAATGCACTTGATTGGTGCAATTTGCCTTTAAAAAATGCCCAAAAAAGAGGCCGAAGAATCAGGGTAAGCACCAAGAAGATGTATTTGGTATGTTGTATACCATCTAGCACCACGAATCGAACCGTTGTTCGGTCTTCCGTTGCCACCGCGGTGCAACGGGCGGTCAGACCCCGGAACGGCGCGTCTTGCTTCCACAAGGGGAAGTGCCAGCCTGAATTGTTCAACCAGAAGGCACGGTGCTGGCGTGACAGCCGGCCGTGATTTGCGTCAGTCGTCTCTAGCCAACCCAGTCCCGACCCCGAGTCGGGTGTTCAACCCCACAAGATATTTGACATGGACTCAACCGTAACCCTCACAGCGGCGCACTGGATGTACCTGATCGGCGTGGTCTGCATCATCGTGACCATGATGTTCCGGGCCAACGTGCTCGTGCCTTCCATCATCGCCACCTTTCTGGTGGTCTTCGCCTGGACCGGCAACCCCCTGGATGCTGTCGGCAGCATCTTTGGCGCCAGCTTCGTGGCCGCCAAGGAGCTGTTCAACATCTTCCTGGTCATTGCCCTGATGACCGCATTGCTCAACTCGCTCAAGGCGCTCAAGTCGGACATCCTGATGGTCAGGCCGTTCCGGGTCCTGATGAAAAACGGGGTCGTGTCCTACCTGATCCTTGCCGCCGTCACCTACCTGATCTCGATGTTCTTCTGGCCCACGCCAGCGGTGCCACTGGTCTGTGCGGTGCTGCTGCCGGCGGCCATCGCGGCCGGTCTGCCGCCGCTGGTGGGCGCGGCCGCCATCGCCATCGCCGGTCAGGGCATGGCGCTGTCGTCCGACTACGTGATCGGTGTCGCCCCTGGCATCAGTGCCAAGGCCGCCAACGCCGTGGCCGCGCTGGTCGCGGACCGTGCGCTGGTGCTGTCGGTGATCACCGGTCTGGTGGCGCTGACCCTGGTCTTCGTCTTCCACCGCAAGACTTTCAAGGTGGCCAGCCCGGTCTTGCTGGAGAAATGGCAGGCGTTGGGCCAGCAAGGCGAATCGGAATACGAACACGAAGGCTCGTCGCACAAGGCTGAAATCGCCAAGGGCACCAGCCGCGAAGAGCAGCCGGTCACCGGCCAGGACCTGCGCCGCGAGATCGCCAGCGTGGACCAGAGTCGCCAGAAGTGGTCCAAGGTGTTCGCCGTGCTCACGCCCCTGGTGTTCCTGGTCATCATCACCATCATGGCGCTGCCCAAGCTCGGCATCCCGCTGCAGGACCTGAAGGGCGGGGCCGGTGCGTCCCTGGTCGGTGGTGCCGCTGCGTTGCTGATGCTGTTCGCCACCCTGGCGTACCACGGGCCGAAGGCCATGCTGGAAGAAAGCGCCAACCACATCACCGAAGGCTTCGTGTTCGCCTTCCGGGCCATGGGCTCGGTGCTGCCGATCGCCGGCTTCTTCTTCCTCGGTAACAGCGAAACCGCCTCGGCCATCCTAGGCATGTCCGCCAACCAGACGCCCAGCCTGCTGTTCGATCTGGTGCGCGGTGCCCAGGACTGGTTGCCGCACAGCAAGCTGTTCGTGTCCTTCGGTCTGCTGATCGTCGGCATGATCACCGGCGTGGACGGCTCGGGCTTCTCCGGCCTGCCGCTGACCGGCGCACTGGCCGGTGCCATGGCCCCGGTCTCGGGCATGGAAGGCGCCACGCTCGCGGCCATCGGCCAAATGGGCGCCATCTGGACCGGCGGCGGCACCCTGATCGCCTGGTCCTCGCTGATCGCGGTTGCTGGCTTCGCCCGCGTCTCCGTGCTCGATCTGGTCCGCGTGCTGACGCCTCCGGTGCTCATCGGCCTGGCCATCTCCACCACGTCAGCCGTCCTCTTCTTCTGATTTCCCCGTTGATTGCACAGGGCCCGCAGCCGCGGGTCCGGCAGTGTCTTGTTTGTTCAATCCTCAAATGGAGTTTTTCATGAAAAAAATCGTCGCAGTTTCCCTCGTGCTCGCCTCCGGCGCTGCCTTTGCACAGTCCAGCGTCACCCTCTACGGCATCGCCGACATGAACATCGCCTCGCGCAAGAGCGCCGACACGGGCGATCGCACCACCCAGGTCAACAGCGGCGGCATCTACGAAAGCCGCATCGGCTTCAAGGGATCGGAAGACCTGGGCGGTGGCCTGAAAGCCAACTTCCAGCTGGAGCAGGGCATTGCCATGAACACCGGCGCCACCAACGGTTTCAGCCGCCAGTCGTGGGTTGGTCTGTCGGGAGGCTTTGGTACGTTCAAGGCCGGCAAGGCCTGGAGTGCTTTCGACGAAATCGCCGGTGCCAGCCAGGCCGCCCTGAACTCGATGTTCGCGCCCAACGCCGGCGGCGTGTGGCTGACCGGCTCCTACAAGGACAACCCGAACAACGGCCTCTACTACGAAACCCCCACCTTCGGTGGCGTCAGCGGCGCGGTCAGCTACGGCCTGGGCGATGGCGGCGAAGGCTCCGTGGCCAGCATGTTCGTGAAGTACGCCAACGGCCCGGTGTACGCCGGTGTGGCGCTGCAGAACGAAAAGGGCACCGACGCGTCGGAAGCGATCAAGTACACGCGCGTCAACGGCGCCTACGACCTGGGCGTGGCCAAGCTGCTGGCCAGCTACGGCCGTGTAGCGGCGGGCGAGAAGGCCACCAAGGAATGGCAGCTGGGCGTGAACGTGCCGGTCGGCGCCGCCTGGATGATCTCCGGCGGTGTGGCCCGCTCCTCGGGTGGCATCACCGGCTACTCGCCCGCCGACAACTACATCGGCAAAGTCGTCAACGTGACCGCCCCTGGCGCTGGCGATGTGGAGCGCACCGGCTACGGCATCGCCGCGTTCTACACCATGTCCAAGCGCACCAAGCTGTACGGCGGCTTCCAGGCCAACACCACCAAGGTCCCCGGTGCCGCCGATGCCGACGGCAACGTCGTGGCCGTGGGCGTGCTGCACCAGTTCTGATCCGACGCTGACCCGGCGAGAGGTGCCGCCTGCGGCGGTGCTTCTCGCCTCCCAACCCATTCCCTGGCGCCGATGTGGCGCCACCCCCATCAAGGAGCCCCCCATGACCGCCCTCATGAACCGAGACGAACTGCGCACCGCCCTGGAGAACGCCATCAAAGGCAAGAGCGCCAACAAATCCCCCTTCAGCCTGGCCTGGGCCGA
>JAHIQV010000193.1 GCA_018903185.1 Gammaproteobacteria bacterium
AAATCCACAGCGGCATGACCTGCGGGATCACGCCGTAGACGATCTCATGCAGCGCGCTCGCACCGGTGGAACGGATGCCCTCCACGGGCTGCGGGTCGATGGCTTCCACGGCTTCGGAAAACAGCTTGGCCAGCACGCCCGCGGTGTGGATCCACAGTGCGAGCACACCGGCGAAAGGCCCGAGGCCGACCGCGACCACGAACAGCATCGCGAACACCATTTCGTTGATCGCGCGGAACGCGTCCATCAGGCGGCGCACCGGCTGGTGGATCCACCAGGGCGTGATGTTGCTGGAGGCCAGCAGGCCCAGCGGGATGGCGGTGAGCACGGCCAGCGCCGTGCCCCAGAGCGCGATCTGCAGCGTGATGATGATCTCGCTCAGGTACAGCTTCCACTGCGAAAAATCGGGTGGGAAAAAGTCGGCCGCGTAGGTGGCCATGTTGCCCGAGTCGCGGATCAGGTCGAGCGGGCGCATGTCGGCGCCGTTCCACGAGCCCGCCAGCAGCAGCAGGAGCGCGGCCCACGACAGATACCAGGTCAGGCTGCGTTTGGGGGCGGGTACCACGGCCGGTGTCAGGCGGTGGACATTGAGCGTGGTGGACATGGTCGTGGGCGAGGTAAGAGGATTCGGGAGCGCGCTTCAGGCGCAGACCGTCCGCGGCGGGGTGCCGCGAACGGTCGGGGTGGAAAACACCCGGGAAAGAACGCTGAAGGGAACGATCAGTTCAGCGCGGCGAGTAGCTTGTCGATCTCGGCCAGCTTGGCCATCTTGTCGGCCTCGCTCAACCCGGTGTCGGATTCGATCTTGTTGCGCTTGCCGAACAGGTCGAGCTGGCGGATCGGCAGCAGTTGCGCGTTGGACGACGGCTTGAATCCCGACAGCTTGGAGATCTTCATCACCACCGCTTTTTCACGCGCATCGGTCTTGGCGTAGTTGAAGAGGAAGTTCTTGATCTTGGCCTTGGTGGCTTCAGGCAGGTCCTTGCGCATGACCAGCGGGTCGAGTGCGATCAGGGGCGAGGTCCAGATCACGCGGATGTCCTTGCGCTTCTCGGGAAACTTCTCGGCGATCTTGGCCAGGTTCTCGCTGTTGTTGGTGGCCACGTCGACCTGCTGGTTGGCCACGGCCAGGGCGTTGGTTTCGTGGTTGGCGGAACGCACGATCTTGAAGTGCGTGCGCGGATCAACCTTGTTCTTGGCGAACACATAGAAGCTGGGCACCACAAAACCGGAGGTGGAGTTCGGGTCGCCGTTGCCGAAGCTGTAGCTCTTGCCGTTCTTGAGCAGGTCGTCCAGCGACTGGATCGGGCTGTCCTTGTGCACGATGAGGTGCGAGTAGTAGCCCTCGGTGCCGTCGGAGTTCACCATCTGGGCGAACACTTCGCCGCTGGCGCGGTCCACGGCCTCAATGGCGGACTTGTTGCCGTACCAGGCCACGTGAACCTTGTTGAAGCGCATGGCTTCGATCACACCGGCGTAGTCGGGCGCGAAGAAAGCCGTGACCTTGAAGCCGGTCTGCTTGGCCATGTCGTCCAGCAGCGGCTGCCAGTCGGCCTTGAGGTTCTGCGACGACTCGGTCGAGATGATGCCGAAGTTGATGTCCTGCGCCAGGGCGCCGGTGAGGGTGAGGCCGAGCGCGAGGCCGGCCAGGGTTTTCTTGAGCATGAAAGACTCCGTCAGGAAGGGATGAAGGGGAAACGTGGGAGGAGAACTTGGGTCGGGAACGCGGCTCTCAGGCCGCTTGAGCCAGGGGCGCAGGCCAGTGGCGCTCTGGCATCGGGGCCACTGGAATAGGTGCGTGGGCCTGGGGCTCACCCATCAGCATTTCGTCGGCGTGCATGCCATAGAGCTCGCGCAACAGGGCCGGGGTGAGCGCCGACGCGGCGCCGTCAAACACCACCTGACCCTGGTGCAGCGCGATCACGCGCGGGCAGTACTTCAGGGCCATGTCCACCTGGTGCAGCGACACCACCACGGTGGAGCCGTCTTCGCGGTTGATGCGCGTGAGGATCTCCATGACCTTGCGCGAGGATTCGGGGTCGAGCGAGGCGATGGGCTCGTCGGCCAGCACCACCCTGGCGCCCTGCACCAGCGTGCGCGCGATCGCCGCGCGCTGCTGCTGGCCACCCGAAAGCGTGGACGCGCGCTGCGCATGGCAGTCGGCAATGCCGACACGCGTCAGCGCTTCAATGGCCATCGCCCGCTCCTGGGCGTTGAACCAGCGGGTCAGACTGCGCCACAGCGGCATCTGGTGCAGGCGACCCACCAGCACGTTGGCCATCACCGGCAGGCGGTCCACCAGGTTGAACTGCTGGAACACAAAACCGATCTGCGAGCGCACCTTGCGGATGTCGCGGTGCACACGGCCCTCTTGTTGCACACAACAGCCGTTGATTTCAATCAGCGAGCCTTCGCCCGCGTCGGCCACCACCAGGCCCGCCACATGGCGCAGCAGGGTGGACTTGCCGGAGCCGGAGGCGCCGATCAGCGCCACCATCTCGCCCTGGCGGATGTCCAGGTTGATGTCGCGCAGGGCGTGTTTGCCATTGGCGAAGTGTTTGTTCAGCTTGTGAATGCGCAGGGCGGTTGTCATGGGTGGGCTCCAAAGTCGTCTAGACACGCTGAGTGTGGTTTTTCTCTGTGACAGTCGTTTGACGGTTGCCGGAAGATTGAAAGACACGCCCTCCGGCGCGAAGTGGCTTCACCCAGGATGCGGTGGAACCGGCTTTGCCGGGCCACTCGCATCGCCCCCTGGGGGGTGACGCCGAAGGCGGCACGGG
>JAHIQV010000194.1 GCA_018903185.1 Gammaproteobacteria bacterium
CCCGATGTTGCCGACCAGCAGCGGCACACCCTTGCGTTCGCGCTTGGCCTGGGCGTTGGCCAGCAGGTCGTGGCTCTCGGCCGCAAAACCCACGCAGAACAGTTGGCGGTTCTGGGCCCGGGCGCCCGAGGCGATACCGGCCAGGATGTCCGGGTTCTCAATGAAGGACAAGGTGGGTACCCGGCCGCTGCCGTCCTTCTTGATTTTTTCGTTGGCCGACTCAGCGGGACGCCAGTCGGCGACGGCGGCGGCGGATATGAACACGTTCGCTGTCTGGCTCAGCACGTTGAGCGTCTTCTGCATGTTCAGCGCCGACTTCACATTGATGCGTCCCACCCCACGCGGCGTGGGCAGGCTCACCGGTCCGGCCACCAGGGTCACGAGAGCACCCGCTTCGTGCGCCGCACGCGCAATGGCAAAGCCCATCTTGCCGCTCGAGAGGTTGGTCAACCCGCGCACCGGGTCGATGGCCTCGTAAGTGGGGCCGGCGCTCACCAGCACCTGCTGGCCCGCCAGCACCTTGGGCGTGAAGAAGCGCACCAGCTCGTACAGCAGTTCGTCGGATTCCAGCATGCGGCCATCGCCCGTTTCGCCGCAGGCCTGATCGCCCACACCGACATCCAGCACGGTGGTGCCGTCGGTGCGCAGCTGGGCCACGTTGCGCTGCGTGGCCGGGTGCGCCCACATCTCGCGGTTCATGGCCGGCGCCAGGATCAGCGGCACCTTGTCCAGCGGACGCGCCAGACACATCAGGCTGAGCAGGTCATCGGCCCGGCCATGCAACAGCTTGGCCATGAAGTCGGCACTGGCCGGCGCCACCAGGATCGCATCGGCCTCGCGGCTGAGGTTGATGTGCGGCATGTTGTTGTCCGAGCCACCGGACGTGCGCTGGTCCCACTGCGAGGTGAACACGGGGCGACCCGACAGCGCCTGCATCGTGACCGGCGTGATGAACTGCTCGGCGGCCCCGGTCATGACCACCTGCACCGAGGCCCCCTCCTTGATCAGGGTGCGACAGAGCTCGGCCGCCTTGTAGCAGGCAATGCCGCCCGAGAGGCCGAGGACGATGTGTTTTCCGGCGAGGTCGTTCATGGCTTCAATGTATCAGTTTGTATGCGGTCGTGGTCAGCACATGCAGGCACAATCTCTCCCGACAGGTCTCCCGCATCACAGTGAACCGCAGTGATAATCCCATCTGCCATATCAACCAGACCAACAGACACCGCCATGCGTATCGCTCTCGCACTTCGGACCGGGGCCCTTTGCGCCGCACTCGTTACACAGGCTGCCTGCGGCGGCGGATCGGATGAACCCGAAATCATCCCGACCGGGTTGCCCTTGCCCAACCTGCTGTTTGTCGACAGTGACAGTTACTTCCCGCTGGACAAGCTCAGATCCAACGGGAGTTACTTCGCCGGCAACGAACCCGATTTCGGACCGCGGAACCCGGCGTATGCGGCCAACACCCGAACCGAATCACGATGGGCCATCGACACCTCGGCCAGCGTGCCGGCTGGCCATACGCTGAGCTACAGCTTCAAGGTCAGCGGGGTCAACGTTGGCGCTGCCGAGGTCGCCAGCCTGGCCAGCAACCTACGGATCCAGGCGGACACCGGCCTGATCACCCAGAGTTGCACGGGCTTTCCCAATTGCTACGACAACCACAGCGCCCAGGACCACGAATTCCTGATCACCGCGACAGCCAGCGTCAATGGCAACAAGGGTTCTCTGACCCGCAAATTCGCGTTGCGCGTGCGCGCCAACAACTGAGCGCGTTCTGACAGTTGATCGGTCCAGCCCCACCGGGCTGGGCCCGGCCTGGTCCGTGGGGTGCCCTCTATAATCGCCATTTCCACCTCCTGCGAGCGACCGGCTCGCCCGAGACATGACCAAATTTGTGTTCGTCACCGGCGGTGTGGTGTCCTCCCTGGGCAAGGGCATTGCTTCTGCTTCCCTGGCTGCGATCCTCGAATCGCGCGGCCTCAACGTCACCCTCATCAAGCTCGACCCGTACATCAACGTGGATCCGGGCACCATGTCGCCCTTCCAGCACGGTGAGGTCTTCGTCACCGACGACGGCGCCGAAACCGACCTGGACCTGGGCCACTATGAGCGTTTCATCGAAACGCGCATGAAGAAGACCAACAACTTCACCACCGGCAAGATCTACCAGTCGGTGCTGGAGAAGGAACGCCGGGGCGACTACCTCGGCAAGACGGTGCAGGTGATCCCGCACGTCACCAACGAAATCCAGGAATTCATCAAGCGCGGCGCCGGCATCGGCACGCCCGATGCGGTGGACGTGGCCATCGTGGAAATCGGCGGCACCGTGGGCGACATCGAATCGCTGCCTTTCCTTGAAGCGGTGCGCCAGATGAGCCTGCGCATGGGGCCGAACAACACGGCCTTCGTGCACCTGACCTACCTGCCGTGGATTGCCGCGGCTGGCGAGCTCAAGACCAAGCCCACACAGCACACGGTGCAGAAGCTGCGCGAGATCGGCATACAGGCCGACGCCCTGCTCTGCCGCGCCGACCGCCGCATCCCGGAAGAAGAACGCGCCAAGATTTCGCTGTTCACCAACGTGCCCGAGTGGGGCGTGATCAGCATGTGGGACGTGGACACCATCTACAAGGTGCCGCGCATGCTGCACGAGCAGGGCCTGGACGGCCTGATCTGTGACAAGTTGCGCCTGAACACACCACCCACCAGCCTCAAGCGCTGGGACGAACTGGTGCACGAGACCGAGCACCCTCAGGGCGAAGTCAGGATCGCCATGGTCGGCAAGTACGTCGACCTGTCGGACAGCTACAAGTCGGTCAACGAAGCACTGCGCCACGCCGGCATGCGCAACCATGTCAAGGTGACCATCGACCACGTCGATTCCGAGACCATGGAAGGCACGGACGCCGCTGAAAAGCTGGCGAAATACGACGGCATCCTCGTGCCCGGCGGCTTCGGCCAGCGCGGTGTCGAAGGCAAGATCAACACCGCCCGCTTCGCCCGCGAGCACAAGGTGCCTTACCTGGGCATCTGCCTGGGCATGCAGGTCGCCACCATCGAGTACGCGCGCCACGTGGCCGGCCTGAAGAACGCCAACAGCACCGAGTTCGACCCGGCCACCCCACACCCGGTGATCGCCCTGATCACCGAATGGAAAGATGCCGATGGCAGCATCCAGACACGCAGCGCCAGCTCCGACCTCGGCGGCACCATGCGTCTGGGCGCGCAGAGCTCCGACGTGACCAGGGACACGCTGGCCCACAGCATCTACGGCGACGTGGTCACCGAGCGCCACCGCCACCGCTACGAAGCCAACGTCAACTACCTCGACCAGTTGCGCCAGGCCGGGCTGGTGATCTCGGCGCTGACACAGCGCGAGCAGCTGACCGAAATCGTCGAGCTGCCCAAGGCCGTCCACCCCTGGTTC